>CAYSXF010000112.1:0-1591 GCA_964434815.1 uncultured Lentisphaeraceae bacterium | reverse complement strand
CCCGATCTCGAACACGGCGAAAGGACGCGCGCTGGCGCAGACTGAATTTAACCGTCTGTTCGTCGCATAGGCCGCTCTAGCCCTAACACCCGCATATCCGAACAGAATGACGCCTCCCCCGCAAAAAGCCACGCGCTGCGCCATCCCGTGAAAGCGGCCTGCTGCGGTGAGATATGTCAGCGCGAACACACCGATCAGGCCAGAGAAAAATAGGGCGCTCTTTTGGAAATTCCGCGCCCATGGCCTTTCCCGATAGAAGGAGTGCGCCGATTCGCCGAGATTCCCAGTCAAATCCCTTAACAGCCCCAAACAAGCCAACTGCCGACAGAGCAGCCGGTGAGGAGCCAAGACGTGTGCTTTCTTTCCTTTCCGCAGAACCAATGCGGCCAATGCACCGAGTTCGAGACTGTTCAGCCAATCGCGCGAGCGCAGATCAAGATAGCGCCAAGAGAGCCCGGCTGCCGCCGCCAGAAATGCGCGTTGCGCGTCAGCCGTCTCAATCTTCGGCAACGGCAAGACCGTCTGCTCTTCCACACCCTCGATCACTTCGGCCAACCGGTCACTGCGGTCGCCGCGCAGACCGCGCACCAAACGACAGGCCGCAACCGCGGTTCGCGTCGCCAGCATCTGCGACAACACCGACAGCAACCACACGCCATCCTTGTAATACCGCCCGATGAAGCGTCCTGGGTCAGTGCCCATGCGCCAGACCCACTCCAGCCCGAGACGCTGCACCCAGCGCGGCGCACGCGTCTGCACGCCTGCGAGAAAATCCAACGACCCGCCCACACCCATCATCAGCGGCACGTCCGTATTGACGCGCAGCCAATGCATGAGCTTTTCCTGCTTACCCATGCCCATCGCGACCAGGATCAAGTGCGGCGAAACCTTGCGCACACTCTGCCCGATCGCCTGCAAATCCATCTTCTCGAAAGGGCCCATCGGCGGCGACAGCGTTCCGGCGATTTTCAGCCCCGGATGCTGTGACCGCATTCGCTCAAACGCCTTCTCCGCGACACCCGGCGCACCGCCGATCGCGAACACGGAAAACCCCTGTTCAGCGCACACCTTCATCAGCTCTGGCGTCAGATCGCTGCCGGTTACGCGTTCCTTAAGACGCGGCCCCAACAGGCGCGAAAGCCAGACCGCCGGCATTCCGTCTGCAACCACCAAATCGGCCTCGTACACCAAGCGGCGCAGCTCCCGGTCGCGTGACACATTGTACATGAAATCGAGATTGGGCGTCACGATGACCCCGCCCGCCTGCCGCCGCTTCATTCGGTCGGTCGCCCACGCTACCGTCTCCCTGAATGAAACGTTGTGAAAAGGGACACTCAGTATAAAGAGCCGCTCGAAATCAGCCATGCCCGCCTCCGCGCTTCTCCTGCCGGGTCGTCCGCACCCACCCCTCGTTCTTTCCGGACCGCGTCAGCCGACGCCGGACGAACATCCACCCCTTCCACGCCACGTAAAAAGGTGCCGCCAAAAGCCGCAAATAGACCACCCCGGGCGCTTTCGCCAGCACCTGCGCCATCAAGAAATGGAAAACCGTCAATCCCAGTGCGAGGCCTGCGCTGCCGACGACCCAGAC
>CAYSXF010000111.1:0-8802 GCA_964434815.1 uncultured Lentisphaeraceae bacterium | reverse complement strand
GATTTCTGCCTGTCTCGTGGGCTCGGAGATGTGTATAAGAGACAGGTCTTGGTCAGTTCTTCGGCGTTGACGCCCGCCTGGTCCAGCACCTGGGCGAACGTCTTGGCGTCGACGTACACGTCGGGCACGTTGTTCTTGTCGGCGATGTCGGACACGAACTGCTTGAACTGCTCGGGATCATGCTCGCGGAACTTCGCCGCGGCGAACACCTGGCTCATGGCCTGGAACTTGGGGAAGTCCTGCTGGGCGATGTCGGCCTTGGCGGCGTCGTGGAACCAGCCGCCCTCGGTGCGCCCGGCGCCGTGCAGCGCGAAGAACGTGTTCAGACCGTAGTCGAACACCTTCTTCTCGATCGGGCGATCGTCGTCGGGGCTGGTGCCCTGGCTCAGGTCCATCGCGGTGTTGACGCCGAGCACGCGCGCCAGGGTCTGGGCGATCGTGTTCTCGGGCAGCAGCCGGCCAGCGGCGCCGAAGATGCCGCCCATCTCAAGACCCGACAGGCCCGCCTGTCCTTCGCTCTTGATGGCCGAGACCAGGTCGGGGGTGTTGAGCGCGTTGCCGGTGTTGGCCAGCACGTTGGCGGCGCCGAGGGTGATCGCGCCCTTGGTGACTTCCTTGCCCAGTGCCTTGGCGAAGGAGTCGGTGGCGACCCGCTCGAGCCCGTGGAGGCCCACCTTGCCGAGCAGGAATTCCCCGGCCTTGGCAGGGCCGCCGGGGGCCAGGAAGCCCGCCAGAGAACCCGCGCCCTCGCCCACCTGACCCATCGGGGTCTGCGCTTCGCCGGCGACGTTGGGGACGATGCCGAACGACGCGGTGTTGAGCGCCCCGCCGACGAACTGCTCAGGCAGCTCCGACATGCCGCCGACCGCGTCGCGGGCCTGGCTCATCGTCATGCCGGAGCGCTGCGCGGCCACGGCGTTCTCGGCCTTGGCCTTGTTGATGGCGGTCACGCCGAACGCATCGTTCAGCCACTCGGTCACGCGCTGGCCGATCGAGGGCTTCCACTCGGTCATCGACTGCTCGACGGCAGCGGTGCCCGGGATGTCCTGGTGCAGCATGCGCATGTTGTCGGGGTTCGACAGCACCTGGGTGGTCTGCGGGTAGTACTTGGCCAGGTGGTTGGTGTCGATGCTCTGCAGCGCGGCCTGGGTCTTGATGGCGTCCGGCTGGGCGCGCACGGTCTCGGTCGGCACGCCGACGTAGCGCGCCAGGTGCGTGATCTGCGCTTCTGCCGATGGGTTCGCACCGGTGGCGAACTGCAAGTTGTTGCGCAGCGTAGTGGCTGCGGCGTCGGTGTTGTCTTTCAGAACCCCGGCAACTGCGTCATCGAGCCCCGCGAATTGGTCATCGGCCATTATTTCTTCTTCCAGTTCCAGTAGGCGCGCAGCTTGTCGCCGTCGGTTGCGTTCGGCATGCGGGCGTCAATGGCATCTCTCGTGTCACCAGGCACGTCACCCCACTTCATGCCGAGCATGGCGGTGTTGCTCGTGCCGGTGGTCACGCCGAAGAACGTGTTGCGGAACGTGAGGTTCTTGGCGAACAGGGTGTCGATGCGCGAGCTGATCTCTTCGGCGGACATTTTCCGACCGAGCTGCTGCTGCTGCGCGAAGATGTCATCGCGCACAAACTTCTGGATCGCGCCCACGCGGGCGAGCCCTTCGGCGTCGGTCTTCTTCGGGGCCGGGTCGATCTTGAGGTTCTCGAGGCGTTCGTTCAGCGAGGTGGTCAGCGCCTTGGCGTTGAGCCCGCCCGCGCTCATGTCGGTCTTGCCGTTCAGGATGTCGGCGCGCTCGTTGGCGAAGTGCTTGAAGTCGGCGTCGGACAGCTTGGTCTTGAACTGCATGAACTGCGCGTCCGACAGCTTGGCCATCTCGTCGGGGTAGGTGGCGAGCGTGGCGTAGATCTCGGGGTCGGTTTCGTTCGGGCCCTTCGCAATCGCCTTGGCAAACTTCATCGCGTTGTCGTAGGCGCCGGGGTCGGTCTGCGCGAGCGCGGTCTTGATTTTTGGGTCGAGGTTCGTGAAGTCGCCGCCGTTGGCGATCAGGGCCTGCTGCGCCTGGACGAGCACCTGCTGGCCCTGCTCGGTGCGCGAGCTCGTGATCACGCCGTACTGGTGCTCGGCGGCCTGCTGGGTGAGCTTCAGCTGCTCGGGGCGCGGGTTGTCGCCGAGGCGCGCCACGGCAGAGGCGATGAACTCCGCCTTCGTCGGCAGCGGCGGCACGCCTGCGCCGGCGTCGTACTGGCTGCTGATCTTGGCGACGTAGTCCTGGGTTTCCTTCGGCAGCTGGGCGAGCCAGTTGGCGCCGCCGGCTTTGATCGCGGCGTCCACCGCACCCGGGCCTGCGTTGTACGCGGCGAGCGCCTGGTTGACGTTGCCGTAGTTTTTCACCATCGCTTGCAGGTACTGCTGGCCGACGCGGTCGTATTCGGCGGCCACCTGCGCCGGCGTGCCGGTGGTGTTGGCGGGCTTGATTCCGTAGCCCGGGTTGCCGGCGGTGCTGCTCACCACCTGCTGGGCGTACAGCGCGCCCTTGGCGCTGGTCACGGGCGTGCCGTTGGCGTTGAAGTCCTTGCCGCCGGACTCCTGGCCGAGCACCAGGGCGTTGAGCCGGTCGGTGTTGGTGGGCGCAAGCCTTGGGGTCAGCTCGCTCACCGCGGCGGTCACGGCTTGGGTCGACACCCGGGCATCGACATCGCGGTTGACCTGGCCGTTCACCTTCAGGATGTCGTCGGCGCTCATCTCGCCCTTCTTCGCGCCGAGGTACTGCATCGCGTAGATGGGGTTGTTGTTCTGCAGCGCGGCGTCGATCACGCCGGCGTGGATCGCGCTGACGGCGGTCTGCATGCGGGCCTGAGTTTCGCTGGCGGCCCAGCCGTTCACCTGGCCGGCCTTGTAGATCGCGCCCTTGGCCGAGTCGACTTGCAGGCCGATGGCGTCGGGGTCGTTCCAGTTCTGCTTCGCGGCGTCGGCGGCGAGCTTGAGCGTGCCGTCGGCGGTGCTCAGGGCAAAGCTCTTGAACTCCTGCAGGGTGTGCGACTGCACGCCTGCGTTGAACGAGGTCACGAGGTTGTTCGACTGCAGCAAGAACGCGCGGCGCTGGGCGTCGTTGCTTAAGGAGCCTGCGATGTCATCGACCGCGCCTTGCAGCTTGCCGGTGTACTCCTGCGGCAGAGGCTGGCCGCTGTCGCGGTTGAGCGCCGCGGCGCCCTTCTGCGCGGCGTATCCGTTCTGGGGGTCGTAGGTCAGGTCGAGCGACTTCTGGCGCACGTCGTTCAACGCTGCGTCCACGCGCACCTGGTTCGCGAGGTCGAGTGTCTGCACCGCCTCGTGGGTCTGCTCGGCGCCGGTCTGCATGACGGCCCTGCCGAGGTCTTCCATCTGCTGGCCGCCGGCGCCGAGCGTGCGGTACATCAGCCGATCGGTCGGCGGCGCGGCGAGTCCGGTGGGTTGGACCTGGGGGCCGGCGCTGTAGGTTGGGACGGTTGCCATCAGCCTTTACCCCCCGCCCAGGTCGGCACCGTACCGCCCGCCTTTTGCCAAGTGTTCCAGCTGCTCGACACCGTGCCGGCGCTGCCGATCAGGGAGGTCATCGCCGACATGCCGGGGTCGATCGCCGAGGCTGCGCTCTTGTCCATGTTCGATTGGGTGGTGTAGCCCCAGGCGGTGCGCAGGGCGTTGTCGTGGATCGTCAGCGCGTCGCGGTTGCCCATGTACTTGGTGGTGGTGAGCAGATCGAGCGCGCTGCCCGAGCCGAGGTCAACGCCGTTCGCGGCGAGCTGAGCGCGCTGCGCGCCGAAGAGCTCGCCGGTTTGCAGGCGTGAGCTTTGCTCCTGGGTCTGGCCGTTCTGGATGGCCTGGGCGCTTTGCCAGGTCGCGATCTGCGCCTCGGCCTCGAGCATGTCCTGCTGGGACTGCGCCTTGTTGTAGCTGCCGACAGCCGACATTCCTGCGCCGGCTGCCATCGCGATCGTGCTGCTGAACCCCATGTCTTAACCTCCCACAGCGACTTCGAGCGCCGCCGATACAACGGTCAGAGGGAGCGGGTCGCTCTGACGAATGAACAGTTGACCGCTGGTCGTCCACGAGGGATTCAAGACGATCTCGATCTCGTCGGTGACGAGTGCGGGCGGGGTGCCCCACGGTTCGACCGTGCGCTGGGCGTATTGCACGAGCGAGTTGGCGTCGGGGCCTGCGAACACGCCGGAGCTGTTGACCACGCGCAAGAACACCTTGTTGATGTTTTTCGGGCGGCCCTGCCCGAAGTCCATCGCCATGTACGAGAACGGCAAGGTCTGCAGGTCGGCGGTGATCGGCAGCCCGACCTGGGCCTTGCTCACCGCTTGCTGCAAAGTGATGGCGCCGCCGGTCACCACGCACTGGGGCATCACCGCGCCGTCGCCGAGGATGCTGACCGTCTGCCCCTCGAGCCAGGACAGCCCCGAGATGGTGGTCGTTGCCGCGCCGGAGTAGGTCGCGCCGCAGTCGACGAAGTAGTTGTCGGCCTGGGTCGCAAAGTTGCGCGACACGAAGCGTTCGACGTAGCGCTTGGTTGCGCCGCCGATCGTGCGCCGCACGATGACGTAGACCATGTCCTCGTTGTTCTCGGTCACGGTGCAGACCGACTCGAACGCGCCGTTGATGGTGTCGTGGTGGTGCCAGCCGCTGATCTGCTGCTCGGGGACGTAGGTCATGCCAAGCAGCTGGCCGCTGTCGTTGACGGCCCACAGGATCGGGTATGGCGCACGCGAGAACGCCATGTCGACCAGGTTCTTGTAGTCGAACAGGTGCGGAGCCATCAGGCTCACGTCGTTGGTCAGGTACGACTGCGCCTGCCAGTTGTAGGCGAGCTCGCGCACTCGGCCACCGCGCGAGGCGGCGTAGAGCACCGAGCTGCCGACCACGGTCGGCTGCACGTTGTTGGCGCCGACGTAAGCCTGCGGGGCCACGGTGACGGTCGAGGCGGTGATCGCGCCGCCCGAGGAGCTCGACATCGCGAACTCGTTGGTGGCGGTCAGCAGCACCACCTGCTGCACCGGCACGATGTGGCGGATTGCGCTCGCCTCGCGGGCAGCGATGCGCAGTGCCAGCCGATCGTCGCCGACGCTCGGGATGTGAAACGCGACATTCGACTCGGTGCCCGAGCGGGTGGCCAGCAGGCTCTGCGGTGAGGCCGACCAGCCGGCAAACGCACGGCGCTGCTGGAAGTAGCCGACCGCCGCCGGGTAGTAGCCCGCGCCGCCGGCGAGGGTGGTGTCGAGCGTGGGCGGGGTCTGCGAGATGTCGGCGGTGATGTTGGTGTCTTTGAACGTCGTGGTGCCGGCCTGGCCGATGTAGCCGTACAGCCCGTTCGAGTACTTGTAGACGTTGTAGCGCTGCGCTCCGGCCACCGCGTTCCAGGTCACGGTGACCGAGTTGCCGGTCACCGACAGGTCGTACTTGACGCCGGCCAGCGTCGCGGTGCCGCCGCTTGACCAGGCGGTGAACGCGGTGGTGTCGACGTTCGCGCCGGTGGAGTCGAGCAGCGCGAACGTGTTGGCCGCGGGTGAGCCCACGGTGTAGTAGTTGCCGTTCAGCTGCGTCATGCCCACGACGCCGCTGATGTAGACGACATCGCCTGCCGCGAAGCCGTGCAGGGTCGAAGAGACCACGCCGGGGTTGGCCTGGGTGACGCCGCTGATCGTCTTGACGGTGCTGCCGATCGCCGGGCTCGAGGCGAGTGATTGGTCGAGGTTGTTGCTGCCCGACACGGCGCTGACCACATAGGCCAGGCTGACGGGCGTGCCGCCGCCGGGGCCGGCGGTGGTCAGCGTCAGCCCGCTCGGCGCGTTGATGGTGGGCACGAACGAGATCGCGGCGATCTGCCAGTTGGTGGCGCCGTAGCGGCGCAGCTCGACGGGTGCGTGGGCGGGGTGAACCAGGGTCAGCACGTCGGCGGACTGGACATAGTGAACGTCGAACAGCTCGCTGGCCGCGAAAGCGTTGGGGATCTCGTAGGTGCCGTCGGCGGGCATCGCGTACCAGTAGCTGCTGTTGGGCGGCGTCTGGTTGGTGTTGGCGGCGATGCAGTAGTAGTTGCGCCCGCCGAGCAGCGCCAGGCCCCCGACGGTGTACGCGGTGCCGCTGGACCAGGCGGGCACGGTGCCGGCCAGCAGCGTGCCGCCCTGGGAGTGCCAGCGGATGAACCCGGCGCCGAGCTCGATGGCGAAGGTCTGGGTGTTGTTGTAGCTGAACGGAATCAGCCGGGTGACGTTGGCGCTGTTGCCGACTTCCTTGACGAACTGGGTGCCGACGCGGTTGCGCGCCGGGCCGTGCGGGAGGGTGACGAAGTTGCGAGCGCTCGCGAGTCCGGTCTGGAACTTGGCCAGGTCGACCCGGCTGTACAGCTCGGGGGAGATCTCGCCCGAGGCGAACGAACGGTCGAGGGTGCGAACGGCGGTCATGTCAGCGGTTCACCATCCAGGACACGGACTGCGCGATCGCGGTGCGGCGCTGGTTGGCGTCGGACATGGTGGCGCGTCCAAAGAACATCTGGAACAGTCCCTGCATTTCCTTGGCCACCGCCCTGCCCTCCGCGCCCTTGATCACGGGGCCGGCCAGCATGCCGGCCAGCATCAGCGCCAGGGACTCGACAAACAGCGGCGAGAAGGTCGTGGTGTCGGTGACCTTGGCGCTGTACTTCAGCACCGCGTTGACCTGGTTGGTGTAGACAAGATCCGCACCGGTGGCGTCGGTCTCGACCACGAACGGCTGCGGCTGGTAGATGCCCTGGTTCGCGTTGACGGCGCCCGGCACCTGGTTGGCCAGCGGCAGCGAGCCGCTGAAGTCGTCGGCGGCAGCGGGGTCGATGATGGTCAGGTAGTTGACGACATCGGATGGGCCTGCGTAGACGTAGGCCCACTGGTTGACGGAGTTGGAGGTCAGCGACAGCGACAAGCGCTTGGTCGCAAATCCCCAGGGGTGCATCTCGAGCAGGGTGTCTCGAGCGATCGGATAGAACCGGGAGCAGTGCCCGGCCTGGGCGCTGCTGTCAGCGGGGTTGATGCTGGAAACCTGCGCCGCGTCACCGAGGTGCGCGAGGGCCAAGTTGCAGATGTCTACCTCAGATGCCAAGACGTTCTCCCGTTAGAAAAACGGGGGCACGAAGGCCCCCGTCTGCTTGCCTGCCTGGCGGGGTCGATCAGGCCAAGGACTGACTCAGCGTCACGTTCACCTGCGCGGCTGCTGCTGCGATCACGTCAGCGGCGGGCTTCGGGTCGAAGGTCTTCAAGACCTCGTCGAAATCCACCTCGGTGACTTCATCAGGAGACACACCACGCGAGGTGGCGTGCATCCGCAGCGTGCCGACCAGCGTTGCCACCGCGGTCGGAAGGACCGCGTCTTCGACGGCCTTCTTCGCGGCCTTGTCGATGGGCTTGAGGTTTGGCCCCGGCTCGCCATCGAAATCGATGTGCTCGCCGGGTTGAACCAAACGGTTGTCCATGAAGGACAGCTGGGTGACTTCGTACTTGGCCATGGCTCAGTCCCTTACAGAACAGCGAAGCCGTTGGCGTAGCTGACCTGCTTGTCGGCGATGGACTTGGCCAGGGCGGCGAAGTACGCGCCAGCAGTCACCGTGCCGACCTGCACATAGCGAATGCCGAGGTAGCGGCGTGCCGGGTACGGGTCGACGCGGTCGACGTGCAGCGGGATCTGCGCGCCGGCCACGAGCGAAGCGATGGGAATTGCATCGGTCTGCACGATCACCTGGACGTTGGTGGTCAGCGCGGCGTCATCCGCCTGGATCAGCTGGAACTGCACCGAGGTGCCGCCCACGACCGTGGTGGTCACTTCGATGGCGACTTCCAGCATCTCGCCCTTGCCGAGGTCCCGGGCAACGCCGAGGTCGTAGGTGTTGGTCGAGAGCACCGAAGTGCCGGCGCCGGTGACGGTCTGGCCAGCGACCACCGTGCCGGACGAGCCGGCAGCGTTGGTGACAGATCCCGAAAGGATCGCGTTGTTGTCGAGAATCATGGTGAGGTTCCTTTCAAGGGTTCTGGGTTACTGCACGCGGGCTTCGGTGTTCAGGAGCTGATCCACGCGACGCAGCGGGACACCCTCGAACGACAACCAGCTGGTGGGGCTTCCGAACTGGTTCAGACCCTTCTCGACCGAGAGGGCGAAGTTGCTCTTGTTCAGAGCCTGCACGCGCAGCATGGAGTAGACAGTGCGGTTCATGTAGAACGCGGCACGGCCCAGGCCCCAGTTGGGAATGCGGTCCAGCGCACGGGACAGCAAGGTGATCAGGTCAGCGGCGCTGGACTGGGCCACCAAGTTGGCCGTGTTGATGTTGCAGATGCGAACCACATAGCGCCAGTCCTTCACGACCAGGCCGTTCTTCCATTGGTAGTGGGTCTGGAATGCCTGGTACGGGTTCTGGTTGGCGTCATAGACCGTCAGCTGGCCCATGTCTTCGTGGATCAGACCTGCGGTCGAACCCTTGGGGAACGGGCAGAAAACAGTGTTCTCACCCCAGAGCACCAGGTAGATCGAGGTGTTGTTGGACGACGTACCGCCGGCGTCGATGATGTTCTGGGCGTTACCGGCACCAGAGATCGTGCCGTAGCGAGTGGCGAGACCCGTGTAGGCGGCGGGGTTCGTGGCCACGTTGCCGTAGAACAGCGTCTGTGCCTGGGCCTGGTTCATGGCCTCGAGGAACGCGGTGTCTTCAGAGAGGCGGAACGCGGCGGTGTTGCCGTTGAGCATCGCCAGGTCTTTGTCGATACGGGCGTAGGCTTCGAGCATGCCGACGCCTTCGTCGACCT
>CAYSXF010000110.1:0-8901 GCA_964434815.1 uncultured Lentisphaeraceae bacterium | reverse complement strand
TACACCTCTCTATTCGTCGGCAGCGTCAGATGTGTATAAGAGACAGAGCCGAACAACATCCCGTTCCGCGGAGTCTCCGCGGCGCTCTACAACGGCATGATCGCTCCGCTCATCCCGTTTGCCATCAAAGGCGCGATCTGGTATCAGGGCGAGAGCAATTCGCCCCGCGCCGCTGAATATCGGGAGCTGCTGTCGCTGCTGATCCGCGACTGGCGCGCGCAGTGGGGGCAGGGCGACTTCCCGTTCATCATCCAGCAGCTCGTTAATAATGGCACTGCTATGGACGACGCGAATGCGAGAAGCGGCTGGGCGTTGCTGCGCGAGGCGCAGGCGCAAGTCGCGGACACGGTTCCGAACTGCGGTCTCGCCGTCGGCATCGAGTTGGGGAGCGCGTTCACGATCCACCCGCCGAACAAGCAAGAAGTCGGCAGGCGGCTCGCACGGGTCGCGCGTGAGAAGGCCTATGGACAGAAGATCGAATCCAGCGGCCCACGCTACGAAGCGATGAAGGTCGAAGGCGGCTCTATCCGGATCACGTTCACGCATGCCCAGGGGCTGAATGCGAAAGGCGGGCCGCTGAAACGCTTTACTATTGCCGGCGCAGACAAAAAATTCGTCTGGGCCGAAGCTAAGATCGAAGGTGGCTCCGTTATCGTGAGCAGCGCTCAAGTGACGACTCCTACTGCGGTGCGTTACGCCTGGTTGGACAATCCGGAAGGCTGCAATCTCTATAACGCCGCAGGCCTCTCGGCGTCGCCCTTCCGCACGGACAACTGGTGATTTAAAATGTTGGCAAAGGCATTGGACGCAGAATGAAAACTTATGTCAGAAGAGTAACGATGATTGCGATGGGACTGCTGGCAGGTATGGCTGCAGGCGCAGAGACTGCGGCGTCACATCGAGAAGACCGCATGGCAGCAGCGCAGTCTGCCGGCACTTTTATGAATCCCGTGTTGGCGGGTGACTGGCCAGACGCATCCATTGTCCGAGTCGGTGGCGACTATTACATGACGCACACCTCAGGTGTGTACGCGCCGGGGCTTTTGATCTGGCATTCCAAAGACCTTGTGCATTGGGAGCCGGTCACGCATGCGCTGAAGAGCTTCGATGGCGATGTGTGGGCTCCTGACCTTGTTCATCATAACGGGCGTTTCTATATCTACTACCCGACCAAAGGCACGAACAAGGTGATCTGGTCTGACCGTATCGAAGGGCCGTGGAGTGAACCGATTGATCTCAAGCTGCCGCATATTGATCCCGGCCACATCGTGGATCAGGCTACGGGTCAACGGCATCTCTATCTTTCCAGCGGATATGTAAGTTCGCTCGCGAACGACGGTCTTTCTGCGGCTTGTCCGCCCAAGAAAGTCTATGATGGTTGGGCATTCCCTTCCGAATGGCGGGTTGAGAACTTCTGCTTGGAAAGCCCGAAGCTGCTGTACCGTGAGGGTTGGTATCACCTGTTCTCGGCCGAAGGCGGTACAGCAGGGCCCAGCACGAGCCACATGGTTGTGCATGCGCGATCCAAGAGTGTCGTGGGTCCGTGGGAGAATTCGCCATATAACCCCATCATCCGTACGCGGAGTCCCGTTGAGAAATGGTGGTCTCGTGGACACGCGACGGTTTTCGACGCGGCGGACGGATCTTGGTGGATGATCTACCATTCCTACGAAAAGGATTTCCTGACATTGGGCCGCAACAATCTATTGGAGCCTGTGGAGTGGACAACGGACGGCTGGCTGAAGGTTAAGGCGGTCAGCGATCCGGCTCAGCCCATGACCGCTCCCAAAGGCGATGCAGTTGATCAGTCGTGGAAGTTGTTCGACGACGATTTCCAAGCGACTGAACTCAAGTGGCAGTGGCAGTTCTACAAGCAGCATGACCCTTCACGCTATGGTGTCGGGGGCGGCACGCTACGGCTGAAGGGTAGGGGCCTTTTTGTGGCTGACTCTTCGCCTTTGGTGATCAACGCGGGTTCTCATGCCTACGCGTGGCAAGTGGATGTGGAACTGGAAGGCGACGCGCAGGCGGGGCTTGTTCTGTTCTACAGCGAGCAGGCGCATGTGGGTATCGGAATCTCTCCGAAGGCGGCGTGGTGGGGGCCTCGCGCACCATTGCGCGAATGGCCGGGCAAGCGGCCGGCCTCACGGGTTGTCACCTTGCGGATGGTCAATGAGAACAACGAGGTGGACTTCTACATGGGCGAGCAAGGCGGACCTCTCAAGAAAGTCTTCGACTCGCAGAATGTCTCCGGATATACCGCGCAGACCTTCGGCAGTTTTCTCAGCCTGCGCCCCGGGCTTTACTGCACCGGGGAGGGCACGGCACTTTTCAGAAACTTCAAATTTCAACACCTATCTAATGCAAATGCAAAGTAAGCGGCAGTCCAGCGCTTAAGACCTGTATCCCAGTTCACCTTCAACACACGCGATTTCCAGCGCGTGGTATCTGACCTTGCCTCGTGCATCTTCGCACTGTGACGATCCCATCCTGCAGTCCTGTCTTAGGAGAGGAATATGCTATCGACGAGATGAGTCAGCCGGGCAATCAAGCGGTTGGAAAAGCCCTTGACCATCAGGCCCAGCACATCAATCTAGCGGCGCGACAGGATGTGCTGCAAGGACCGGGCCTTGAATTGAATAGGGATGAACTTTGAAACTACAATATTGGATTGTGCAATAGAATTGACGGAACAGATGATACGCACTAAATTCAACCTGTTATTTCTAATCAAGAAGGAAAGGGCTTATGGCATCTGCAATTCTCGATCGTGTTTTGGCCGACATCAAAGAGGCCATGAAGGCTAAGGAGTCCGATAAGCTGATGGCGCTTCGGACCTTGCATGCGGCTATCAAAGACCAGACTGTCAATGCCGGTCTGGAGGCTTCGGACGAAACGGTGACCGCTGTGATTGCGAAGGCGATCAAGCAGCGTACCGATTCTGTCGAGCAGTTCTCATCTGCCGGTCGGACCGATCTTGTTGCGAAAGAGCAGAAGGAGATCGATCTTTTCCGCGTGTACCAGCCGCGCCAGATGGACCGCGCGGAAATCGAAGTCGTGGTTCGCGAGTGCATCGCCGAGAGCGGAGCTGCCAACAAGAAGGATATGGGCAAAGTGATGCAGGTGCTGATGCCCAAGGTCAAAGGCCGCGCCGATGGCAAACTGGTCAATCAAGTTGTCCTGTCGCTGCTTCCGTGAGGCCTTCCCATTTTCCGTATAGCACGCCGGCATGAACCGCATCCGGAGTGAACGCGCACAGCGTTCTCCGGCGGTTCCGCGGCACTCCGCCGCCAACAACGCAGGCGAGGTATTCGCCGCTCCAACCGTGCGCGTTACCGTCCTTATCGAAACGTTCGATGAGGACTTCAACTGAGCGCCCGATGAAGCGCTGCGCAAAGGCACTCCGGCTGTCCTCTCCCTGCCTGATCAGCTCTTGCGCGCGGCGTTTGCGCTCGGCTATCGGTATGCTGTCGCCGAAGGATGCGGCTGACGTTCCGGGGCGCTCACTATAAGGAAACACATGGAGCTTGCCGAACGGAAAGGCGTGTAGCAGCGTTCGCGTGCGTTCGAACGCTTCAGAGGTTTCGCCCGGAAAACCGCAAATGAAGTCGGCGCCGAGCCCGAGGTGAGGCATGCGGCGCAGGGCGTCGCGCAATGTCTGGGAGACGTCCTCAACAGTGTAGCGTCTCCGCATGCGTGCGAGGACGCTGTTGTCGCCGCTCTGAACCGGCAGGTGCAGGAACGGACAAAGTTTCGTCGACTCCGCCATAAGCGCGATCACTTCGCGCTCGACGGTGCCCGGCTCGATCGAACCCAAGCGGATGCGTCCGAGGCCTGGCAAATCGAGCAGCGCTTTCAGCAAATCAACGAGCGTGCGCGAGCCGTCCGAGTAACAGGCGATGTTGCAGCCCGTCACCACAATCTCATGAAAGCCCGCGCCGATGAGCGCGCGCGCGTCCGACAGGCAGGCGTCGAAAGGCCGGCTGCTCGGCTGCCCGCGCGTGTGCGGCACGATGCAGTATGAGCAGAAAAAGTCGCATCCGTCCTGAACCTTGAGCGAGGCGCGTTGCGTGGACTGCGCGGGAGCCGCAGGGACCGGATCATACGGTAGTCCGAGGTGCCGCGTCACGAGGGGCACCAGTTTGTCCTTCTGTTCGCGCGGAACAATCAGGTCGAGATGCAGGTCTCGCAGGCTTTCCGCACCGCAGGTTTCGACTGTGCAGCCGGTCAGGACCAGGCAAGCGCCAGGCCAGCGGCTCCGCAGCGTGCGGAGCAGTTTCATCCCTTCATTCTCCGCCTTTTGTGTGACCGCGCAGGAGTGGATCACGACGACATCGGCCTGCGTGCCGAAGGGTACGCGGGAGAACCCGGCAGAGGCGAACCCCGCTTCGAACTGGGCAGTCTCCGCCTGGTTGAGGCGGCATCCGAATGTCTTGAAGGCGACCGTCATGGCGTGACAAAGATCATGAGAAAGTCCTCATAGTGATTCGGCATAGTACTGGATTTCCAGGTGGCTAAAAAGCACTTTCGCTTAAATCGCCGGGGACGGCATGTTGGGTTGTCCCGACCGGGGAAATCGGGTATAGTAAGAGGCATGATTCGTACAGGAATAGGTTTTGATTCCCACCGGCTCGTACCAGGGCGGCGCTTGGTGTTGGGCGGTGTTGAAATCCCGCACGAACACGGTTTGCTGGGACATTCCGATGCCGATGTCTTGATCCATGCGCTTTGCGATGCGTTGCTGGGCGCTGTGGCTGACGGCGATATCGGGCAGCACTTCTCAGACGAAGACCCGAAGTGGAAGGATGCCGACAGCACCGCCTTGCTGGCGCGGGTGATCGAGCGTCTGGCTCGGGCGGAATGGCGCGTGGTGAACACGGATGTGACGGTGGTGGCCGAGGCGCCTAAACTGATGCCGTTCATTCCCGCGATGCGAACACGCCTCGCGGAGGTGATGGGCGTCGACCCGTCGCGGGTTTCTGTGAAAGCGAAGACGAATGAAGGCATGGATGCTGTGGGGAGGCGTGAGGGTATCAGCGCCATGGCGGTAGCTACCGTTGCCCACCAGAGCCTTTCACTTTTCTAGGGAGTACCAACGATGCTGTTCTACAACAGTCTGACGCGTGCGAAAGAGAATTTTAAACCGATCGAACCGGGCAGCGTGAAAATGTACACGTGCGGTCCGACGGTCTACAACTTCGCCCACATTGGAAACTTCCGGGCCTACACCTTCGAAGATCTCCTGCGACGCGTGCTGATGTTTAACGGATGTCGCGTCACGCAGGTGATGAATCTGACCGATGTGGACGACAAGACCATCCGCGGCTCCAAGGCCGCCGGCGTGCCGCTCACAACCTTCACCGCGCCTTTCGTTCAGGCTTTTTTCGACGACCTTAAGACGCTGAACATCCAGCCCGCCGAGGTCTATCCTGCGGCGACGGATCACATTCCCGAAATGCTGGCGCTCATCGATAAGCTACTGGCCCGCGGTTTGGCCTACGCGTCTGATGACGGATCGATCTACTTCAGCGTCTCGAAGCTTCCCGGATACGGCAAGCTCGCTCACCTCGACCTCAGCGGGCTGCGCGCCGGCGCGCGCGTAGCGCAGGACGAGTACGAAAAGGAGAGCTACGGGGATTTCGCCTTGTGGAAGGGCTGGGACGCGACTGACGGTGACGTGGTTTGGGATTCGCCGTGGGGAAGGGGACGCCCCGGCTGGCACATCGAGTGCTCGGCCATGGCCATGAAGTATCTCGGCGAGACTTTCGACATCCACACCGGCGGCGTCGACAATCTGTTCCCTCACCACGAGAACGAGATCGCGCAGTCGGAAGGCGCCACGGGCAAACCGTTCGTTAACCTGTGGATGCACTGCGCCCATTTGCGGGTCAACGGCGAGAAGATGTCCAAATCGCTCGGCAATTTCTTCACGCTGCGCGATCTGATCGCCAAAGGCTGGAGCGGGCGCGAGATCCGGTATGTGCTGATCAACGGACATTACCGGCAGCCGCTGAACTTCACGTTCGACGCGCTCGACGCCGCGCGCAGTTCGCTTGCGCGTGTGGACGAGTGTGTGGACGCGCTGACCGGACTGGCAGGTTCTGCGCAGGCTAGTGGCACGCCGCCGTCCTGGGCCGCTGCGCCGCAGCAGGCTTTCGCCGATGCGGTCAACGACGACCTCAATCTGCCTGAGGCGTTCGCCGCACTGTTCGCTTTGGTGCGCGAGAGCAACAGCGCCGCACATCGGAATGCCGTGACACCGCAGGCCGCGGCGGACGCGCTGGCCGTGTTCGACGCGATGGACTCGGTGCTGGGTTTGATCCGGTTTGGGCGGGCGTCGCAGGGCTATTCTTTACCGGCCCCAATTGAGACTCTGGTGAAAGCGCGTGCGGAGGCCCGCGCGAACAAAGACTGGAAAGGCTCGGACCGGCTGCGCGACGAACTAGCAGCGTTAGGCTGGGAAGTGCGGGACTCCAAAGAGGGACAGAAGATCAAGAAGCTGTAACCTTATGTCTGAAGGAAAATTCATCACATTCGAAGGGCCGGAGGGGGGCGGCAAGTCTACGCATATCCGCCTGTTGGCCGATTTTCTGAACGGGCACGGAATTACTGTCACGCTCACCCGCGAGCCTGGCGGGACGCCGACGGGAGAGGCTATTCGGAGACTCCTCCAGCACAACGGGGCTGGGGAATCACCGACGGATCGGGCTGAGGTGCTCTTATTTCTGGCAAGCCGCGCGCAACATGTGGAACGGCTCATCAAGCCTGCGCTGGCCGCAGGTCAGTGGGTACTCTGCGATCGGTTCGATGACTCGACCATGGCGTATCAGGGCTATGGCCGGGGGTTCGACTTGTCTGCGCTGCAAACCGTGAACGCCTTCGCCACGGATGGGCTCAAACCCGATCTGACGGTGTTGCTGGACGTGTCTCCCGAGACGAGCCGGCAGCGGCTGCTCGCGCGACAGGCGCAGACGTCGGACGGGCCTGACCGCATCGAGTGCGAAGCCGCCGCATTCCATGTCCGTCTCCGCAACGGGTTTCTTGATTTGGCTCGTCATAACGCTGACCGTATTGTGGTTGTGGACGCTGAGCGCAATCTGAATCTGGTGGCGGCCGACATTCGTTCGGCTGTTGCCCAACGCCTGATGTGCCCATGCAACTGACCGACACGTTCCAGATGGTGAAGCGGGCGCTCGACGCAGGGCGCCCTGCGCACGGTTATCTGATCGTGGGCCCGGTGCGCGGCGTCGGCATGGATCTGGCGATGCGAATCTTGCAGACGCTTTTCTGTTCCGCCGCGAGCAAACCGTGCGGCGCCTGCGAACGCTGCCGCCGCGTGGCGGAACGGATTGAATCGGACATCCATTGGGTTTTCCCGGAGAAGAAGTCGCGGATCATCAGTGCGGAACAGATCCGGGAGAAACTCATTCACGAAGTGACGCAGACGTCGCTTGCGGGAGGTTGGAAAGTCGGCGTGCTGGTGGGGGCAGACCGGCTAAATGAAGCGTCGGCAAACGCGTTTCTGAAGACGCTGGAGGAGCCTCCGGAGAAGACGCTGTTCCTTTTGCTCTCCGACGCGCCGCAACAGCTGTTGCCCACCATCGTGTCGCGTTGCCAGCGCATCGATCTCAACGCCCAGCGCGAACTGGCTGAGCCGTGGCGGAGCCGGGTTGTGGAAACGCTGTCCGGCCCGCTTTGGGGAAAGCCGATGGAGCGGCTTGCGATGTCCAACCTTCTGTTCTCTGTGCTGGCGGACGTCAAACTTAAGGCCGAGCAACTGGTGAAAGAGGAAAGCGCTGGCGACATCAAGGTGGACGAGGACGACGAAGTGTTTGACGCTAAGGTGAGCGCTCGCTACCGGGAATTGCGGAACGATTTCCTTCTGACGCTGATGCGATGGTTCCGAGACATGGTCGTGCTCAAGGCTGGCGGCGATGAGTCGCTGGTCTTTACGCGCTCCAAGGTGGATGTCCTGAAGGAACGGGTTTCGCGCCTCACGTTGGCGCAGGTGATTTACAACCTTAACGCGGTCGAGGAGCTGGCAAGGCAGATGGAGCGGAATCTCTCTGAGGAGACGCTGTTGGCGTACGCTCTCGACCGCATGAACCACGGGGTCGCTTAGGATTTTTGAATGCAGACTGTCGCACGCATACGGATGCCGGAAAACGGCGTGTTTGTTTGTCGGGTCGCGCCCGCGTTGTCGCTGATGCCGGGCGACACCTGCCAGGTGGAGTTGGACTACGGCTTGGATGTCGGCGTTGTCCTTGAGCTGTTCGGCATCAACGAGAACCCCACTGACAACGAGAAGACCCCTGCGTTCCGCGTGGTGCGCAAGCAGGCCGCAGAGGACGAGAAGCGTATCGCTGAAAACGCTGCTATAGCTGAGAAAGCGAAGCACGCCTTTGCGCTTTCTGTCAGCCGCGAAAAGGGGAACGTCAAACTTTTGCACACGCGATTTTCGTATGGGCGCGACCGTCTCTTTATTCGGTATGTCGCGCAGATGCCGGTCGACCTGCGCCGTTTTATCGGTCAGTTGCAGCGCGATTTTAAAACGCATGTAGACCTGTGGCAGGTGGGCGTGCGCGATGAGGCGGCGATGATCGGCTGCCTCGGACCCTGCGGCCGTTCGGTTTGCTGCTGCTCCTGGCAGAAGCAGTTTCAACCCGTGAACGTGCGCATGGCAAAAGCGCAGGAGATGTCCCTCAATCCGGTTTCCATTAACGGAAGCTGCGGGCGGCTTAAGTGCTGTTTGAAATTCGAGTACGAGCAGTACCGTGACGCCGGCGAGAGCCTGCCCTTGAGCGGCAGCGTGGTGAGCTGTGCGGAATACGAGAATGTTGAAGGACTGGTCGTCGGACTGTCTCTTATACACATCTGACGCTGCCGACGAATAGAGAGGTG
>CAYSXF010000109.1:0-8927 GCA_964434815.1 uncultured Lentisphaeraceae bacterium | reverse complement strand
GTGGAGCGGGGTGACCTCGTTGTAGAAAGCTACAGCCTTGTCGGAAGGATAGCTGAGGTGCACGGAGCGGCAGGCGATGCCGGCGAGTTTTTCGTTGGCCCGCGCCGATGAGGAAGGCAGAGACACAAGGGCTACAACAGCAAATGCGAGCAGAGAGAAACGATACGGTCTCATAGTATGGTTCTTTCACTTGGGCGTTCAGAGTTAAGCGTTGAACGTTGAGCGTTCTCGTAAGCGATTAAGCGAAGAGGTCGATCGTCTGCTCCTGTTCCAGCCAGCCGTGCGCGAGGGTTTTGCGCAGTTCGGCGAGATAGGGGAAGTCGGGGTAAGTGCGGATGAACTGCTCCATGCGCTGGCGCTGTTCGGGAGCGAGCGGCAGAAGATGCGCGTGTAAGTGACCCGCCGACGCGGGTGGCGCGTAAAGGTGCGTGGGGATATTTCGCGCCACCTGTTCCGCGATGCGGTAGCCGTCGAGATCCGTGTCGCCCCAGTGAAGGCACGTCAGCTTGGCCTGCGCGAAGTGACGCAGCAGCGTCTTCACGGCGGCGTTGGGATAGCCTTCGGTGTAGAGGGCGGCGCGGCGTGTCTCCACAAGACGGTGAAAAGGCGCGGCATTCTCGCTGGTGACAAGGGTGTGGCAGGGCTCCTCGAAGCGGATCGCGGTGAGCGTACGGACCGTTTTCCATGAGAGAATCGCGGCTTCACCACGCTGCCATAGGCGGTACGGCCAGTCGAGCCACTCGCCATCGTGTGCGCGGTAGGCGAACGGCGCATAGACAACGACGTGCGTGGTATAGGGGTTTTCGATGATGCCGTACGCGCTGAAAAGCGTGGGAGTGTCGTCGTCAGTTTCGCCCGCTTGCAGGCGCAACAGATGCTCAAGCTGCTGACGGCGCGTGCCGTTCCGCAGGGCCTTGCTGTCGTTGAAACATTTTGCGCCGAGTTCGGAAAGAGTGATGCCAGCCGGCGTGGTGCGCAGAGAGACGAGCGCGTCGAAAAGCGAGACGAGATCTTCTGGCGCGGTGGGGTAGGTCTTGAAAAAGCGACGGAGCTGATCGGAGCGGCGCAGGGTGTCGATGAAAACGCTGTCGTCCGGATGCAGCACCTTAAGGCGGCGCAGGGTTTGTCCGAACAGCGCATCGGGCGGCTCTGTGTTTTCCGGCGCTGGCATCAGGCCGAGCAGGCCGGCCAGCGGCAACCAGAGGTCAGGTTTCCGCATCGGCTCGTCGAGCCGAACCTTGAGCCGCCCATTCTCTTCGCGGCAGCCGCCAAAAATCGCATCCAGCGCTTGGCGCACAGCCTTGTCCTGCGGGATGTCTCCCAGCGTCAGTGTGGCTGGCAGCGCCTCGCTCGAAACCGCATGCCGCGCCGCGCGTCGCAGCCAGGGCCGCAGCGCGGGGCACCGGTCGAGTTGCTCTTTCCAGAACGAGGAGGTCATGGGAACTACAGCTCCTGTCCGAAGGCCACGGGCTCGGGTTCATTGTGCTCGGTGTCGAGCAGGTCGAGCTGCTTGGGCGCGGCGCTCCAGTGGTACGGGTAGAGGTGGACATTGAAGCGGCTGTCTTTGACCACGAGAACCGACGTCGAGTAGGCGATCTCCTTCTTCACGCCGTCCTGGTCGGGCGAAGCCACGAAGAGCTGGAGTTCGAGGTCGCTCGCGAACCCGAGCAACTGGTCGCGCCGTCCCGCGTCGATGCCGTAGAAGGCCTCGTCGAAAATCAGCACCGGCAGTCGGATCTTGTCCTTGTCGAAGAGGAAGTGCGCGATGGTCAGGATCAGCAGGTAGTTCGGCACGGCTTGCTCGCCGCCGGAACCGATGCTCTTAATCTTGCGGTCCATGACGACGCCGTCCGCGCCGGTCGTGAGAACCTTCAGCTCGTAGCGGAACCAGTTGCGATAGTCGAGGATCGGAGGGATCTCGCCGATCTCGGTGTTCTTGATCTCCTCGGCGTGATCTTCGATAAAAGCACGCAGATCCTCTTCGGTCTTTTCGGGGTCGAGCGAGCGGTGATTCGCCACAAGGTCGCAAAGGCGTTTGAAGGGCTCCTGCGGCGTGATGGAGAAGGCGTAGCGGTTGTTGCCGAAGGTGCGTTGCTTCAGAAGCTGGCCGATGCGGCGCGCCATCTCGTTGAGCCGCAGCACGCTGGACTGGAGCTTGCTGACCAGATTGTCCATGACGATCTGGCGGAAGAGCCGGATGGTCTGCTCGCTGATCAGCTCTTCTTGTTCGCGGAGTTCCTGCAGGGTCCCAGTCAGCACATCCGTGACCGTGCGTCCGCGGCGGTCGGTGAGGGTGTTGAGAGCCTCGTCATAGACAAAGCCGAAGGCGATGCCCTCGTTGAACATCACCTTGTTGCGGATCTTTTCGGCCGTGACGGCAGCCGTCTGGCCCGCGGCAGTGGCGCGTGCCTTGAGCGCGCTTCGGCTGTCTGCGTCGCTGCCGCAGCGGCTGCGGATGAAGGCGTCGAGCGAACCGTCAGGAAGAACGAGTAAGAGCAACTTCTCCTGCGCCGCGTCGCGCTCGTCGCGGGTGGCACCGAGTTCCGACAGGTTCTTTTCGCAGAGGTTCTTCAGCCCGGTCACGTGACTCTCGACGCGGCCTGACTCGCGAAGGTTCTCCTCTTTCTCGCTCTTCAGTTTGGCGTATTTGCGCTCCACTTCGCGGACGCGCTCTTCGAGCCCTTCGAGCCCGGCCTTCTGCATGCTCACGAGCAGGTCGGCGTGAAGGTCCTTTTTCGCCTGCAGATCCTCTTCGTGGTACTGGCAGTTTTCGCGAGCGTTGATGTAGTCGCCGTTCGCAAGGACTTGCCGGCTGACGCTCAGAGCGACCGTGTCGCGCTGGCGCGGCAGGTCTTCGCTGATTTCGTTCAGGAGGGTTTTGAAGAGCGCGAGCTGGCCGCGCCGTTCGCGCAGGTCGTCGTGCTCGCGTGCGGCGTCCTTGCGTTCCTTTTCGGATGCGAGCCGTTTCTTGTCCAGCTCGCGCAACTCGCGCTCGAGTTCGCGGCGGCGCATCTCGTCGCCGATCAGCCGCGGCGGCGCGTCGGTGAGTGTCTGTTCGCGCAAACGGAAGTGCAGGATCGGCAGGTCGAGAAACTTATCGACGTGCGGTCCGTGCTTGGCGGAGAGCAGATGCTGGAGAACGAGGATGGCGCTCGGGTCGGATTTCTTCAGGTCGAAATAGCGTTTCATCCACTCGGCGGGGATGGGCTCGGTGTCATCGGTGACCACCGCGAGGCTCTGCTCGGGGAAGTCGCGGAAGAGCAGGCCGCGCACGTCGGCGGCGTTGGCTTCGTCCGTGATCCAGGTCGCGAGCGCGGCGTCGCCGATAAGCTGCTCCAAGGCAGCGAGCTCGCGGGCGGTCGCACCGGGCGCAGGTTCGAGTCCCGCGTAGAGCGGCTGTGCGCGGAGCATGCGCTGCTGGAGCGCGCGCTGGGCCTGGGTGAAATTCTTGACGAACGGCACGGTCTCGCCGCGATTTTTCTTCTCGTCGATCTCGGCAGTCAGCGCGGCCAGGCGCTTGGCCAACGCATCAAGGCGGTCTTCGGCTGCCTGAAGCTGGCGGTCGAGGCTCTGCGCCGTGTCGTCGGCCGCTGTGCGGACTTCGGTCAGCGGCAGGGCGGCGAGGTCAGTCTCGGGCGTCTCGCTCTTGGGCGCGTCGTCGAGCGCGGCTGCGAGCTGCGAGGTGGAGAAGGGCATCGCGCGGCCGAACTTCTGGAGCGAGCGGGCAAAGTTCTGCACCTGTTTGCGGAGGGCGTCGCGCGAGCGGTTCACGGTCTCGACCGCCTCGTCGTAGCGGAGCTGGCACTCGATGAGTTTGCGCTTCGACTGCTCATGAAGGCGCTTGGCGTTGTCGAGGTTGAGTCGCGCCTCGCGCTCCTTGGAGACGAGGCCCTGGGCGTCCTGCTGCCGCAGCTCGGAGAGGCGTAGCGCGGTGGCTTCGACCAGATTTTCGAGACGTTTCTGCTCCTCCTGCAGTTCCGCGAGACGGTGCTCTTCGGCGGCGAGCAGTGTGGCGTTCTGGTCGTAAGCGGTTTGGAACTCGCGGGCTGCGAGGTGGCGCTCCTGCCACAGGCTGGCCGCGTGATCGATGCGGGCGTTCAGCACGTGGCCGCTAAGGGTGGAGAGTTCTTCGACAAAGCGGTGTTTGGCGCGCAGCTTGTCAAGATCCTGACGGCTCTCCTCGAGCGATTTCAGGTTGGCGATGACTTCCTCGAAAACCTCGTGCGGCGGTTCTTGGAGGAGCTGGCGGAAAAGCTGGTGGTAGTCATTGGTGTGGGCGGCGATCTCGCGGTAGGCCTTGCCGGTGGCGAGGAACTTACAGACGTCCTCGAAAGTTTCGCGGTCAGAGAAGAAGCGGGTCGCGAGGTCGTCGGCATAGGCGCCGATCTGGCCATAGTAGCCGCTGCCGCCGAGCGCGGCTTTGAGTTCGGCTTTGGTGGAAGGGCGCGTCTTGCCGTGCTCATGCTGGAGGAACGGCAGGTCTTCGACGGTGCACTCTTTGATGACGCCCCAGCGCTCGACCGCCTCCTCCATGCTGCGGGTGCTGATGCCGATGGCGGCTGTGACGGGGCGGCCGTTGCGTCCGGTGATCTCGACGGCGGCGTAGGTGATGCCGCCATTCGAGTTGATGGGGCCGTTCGTCTCGATGTTGTAGCGCATCACGACGCCCTGCATGGAGCGTCCGCCGGAATGCTTCGCGCCCGCCACGCGCGCGGCGGAGTTGAACTCCATCGAGCGGCCGGCGGTGAGCACGTAGTGGACGGCGTCCAGCACGGTGGTCTTGCCCGAGCCGTTGTCGCCGAGCATAAAGAGGTGGCCGCCCGAGCGGATCTCGATGGTCTCGTCCACGAAGTTGTGGAAGTTCACGAGGCGGATTTTGGTGATGCGGTAGAAGTCCATGGCGAAAGAAAGGAGGAGTTAGGAATTAGGAGTTAGGAGTTTGAGGGAATGGGCGATTCATGGCTTCGGTAAGAAACCAGAGGTTGAGAAAAGTAATGAGTTGCTCAAACGGTTTCAGGCGGGAGCGCTAGCATTCGTCTGAGGGTGGCCCGGACAGATTCACAGAGTGAGCGAGCATGACGCGCATCAGGTCTGATAGCAGATTCACCGGGATAGCGAAATGCGACCGCATAGACAGTAAGTTGAAGAAGGCTCTCACGGAGTGTCTCAAGCAAGGGATCAACCGCTAACAACAGGTCGAGCAGGGAACTCAGATTATGGGTTCGTTCAAAAGCAATGCCTCGCTCTTGAAGGCATGCCTTCAGATACTTTTCAGCGCACTGCTGGGCATGAAAACACAGCGCGTCATAATTTGGGTTCTTGCGCGCTCGCCATTCCCGCAAAACGCAGGTGTAGTCGCCCTCGGCTTTCGCTACCCATTCAGCGGTTAGGGGCTTCATACACGACCTTTCCCCTGCCGACAATCTCTGCCATAAAGGGGTCGCCTAAACGAAGGCGCTCTTTTACCTGACGAGGTGTGCGCACGAGCAGATCCACGGAAAAACGCGGCTTGATATCGCGAATGATGCCGGCGGCTGTTCCCAGCCCAGACTCGGCGTGGTTCAATTCCACCAAAAGGTCGACGTCAGAGTCACTGCGAGCGGTTCCAGCAGCATAAGACCCGAAGAGCGTGATCCTGACAGGACTGTAGCGTTCTGCCAAAACACGGCAGAACATTTCAATCTCCCTTTCCCGGCTTTCAGACCTCTCGCCGGTTGTTTCCAAAACTCCGACCATCTTCGCTCCTCCGTCCTTAACAAAAACCAGTATATCCTATGACACTCTGTTCGACAACGGCGTTTCTGATTCTGCGGAAAAAGTCAGCAATCACCGCCTTACGGCGTCAATACGAACGCTTCGCATCCGTTTGTTCCCTTGAGGGTGTTCTCGAACAAATCCAGTAACTATCGCAGTTGGTTCGTTTGGTGCATCATCTCGGGGTTCAGAACAGTCGCCCTTGCGCGCCGGTTTGGGGATGGGTGGGTTACGTCTATTCGCCTGTCTTGGCGGTGGTATTGGTCATCGGCGAGGACGAAACCCTGATCGCATAGGTGCGTAATCCTCGTTTGTGTCGCGGTGACAAGATGGGCAACGCATTTCTCCTGTTTGAGTTCGTAAGGCAATTTGAGGTGGGAACGTGCATTGGCAAAGGTTATACCCGAGATCGGCGGCCAGTCTGACGTTGGCCTGTTGTATGGCTTGCTCGGCTTGCTCTAGCGCGAGCAAGGCAGCCTTCCGTTCCGGTGAAGTTGGCAAGAGTTTTGCCGTTCCGGTTAGAAGGGTGATGGCGGAAGCGACGGTCGTGAGAATGTTCGTCAGTTCGTTCATGGTTCTTTCCTCCAACAGTCGTTTTGTCGCGCTTCTCTCTGCCGAAAAAGGCTACGAGAGTCTGGATGTTTTTCCCATTTTGATGGCCGACCAAATTCATTTAGTATTTCTCGATCAATATCAATGTGGATAAGTCCGATGTCGGTTTCAAATGGAGGCGTTAGCATCATCTCATATTGAGCTGTCGGTGATTGCATATCTATTGATGCTACACGTGAGGTCATTAAGCGCTCTGGAATTGAATTAATACATGCGCGGACAGCGTCAACATCGACAGCGTCATTAATGGGGGTAATGGTAATGCTGTGCGGAACGTGAAATAAACCATATCTAAGATTGGCAAGGCCAAAAACTAACCATTTAGATATGGAATGTGCAACAGCATCATAGAGAATGAGTTCTCGGACATGTAAATTGCCAGAACCAAACATATCACACCTCTATTCGTGTCAACCGCGACCATGACCGTGCTCCTTAGCGCCACGGGCGATAGCCGCATCCATCTCTTTCAACGTCTTGGCTTTGCCCGTCCATTTCAGGCAACCGGCCACGGTTTCAAGGCCGACCGTATCAGATCTTACAGGCGCAGTGGCTTCCAGAAACGTGATAATGACAGGCTCAAGCATCTGTAGCCGCTTCCCATCGTAAATTCCTTGTGCAGCGAACATACCCCACCTCCATTGCGTGGATTGAATCTCTTGTTCATTATCAACCATACCACGATGCGCGGTGCCTTTCAACGGAAAGACTTACAGATCGGGCGGTGACCTTTGCACTGTAGTCCCACTCAACGGCCATGAAAGGCATAAGATCTGCATACAGGCCCGCGGTTCTTCTTTGAACCGGTCGCAATTTGCGACCAGTTCCGTTTATCAGCTTGGCTATCAATGGGTTGCAAACTTGATATCGCAGATTGCGATTTCAAGTTCGCATCTTAAACTGAAGCCGGTGCGGGGTTGGGTGCGGCTGGCGCTTCGTCAATGGGGCGGGAGATGCGCTGGACGCTGTAGTGCCAGAGCGCGGGCAGGCATTCGTAAATGGTGTCGTCCAGTTCGATGGTCTCGTCATCGGGCGGGTCGATCTTCAGGAGGAAGCGGTACTTTTCAAGCTGCGGCATGACGGGGCGCATGACTTTGCGGACGTCCTCTTCCGTATAGTTGTCGGCTTGTTCGGGGAAGAGTTCGAGGAATCGGAGGCACTCGAAGCGCAGCAGGTCGGCGAAGCGGAAGCGGACATTTTCAGGCTCCTCGACGCTGGCGGAGTCCTCTTCCAATTTGTGCTCGAAGAACTCCAGCAGGAGCATGAAGGCGACGCACTCGTCGCGTTTGGTGAAATTGAAAAGGTCGCGGTTCGAGGGCGTGATGCGCTCGTTGTACCATGTCTCTTTGTAGAGGCGTGCGCACTTGGGGTCGGCCACGAGCAGCCAGCCGAAGGTCTCCTCGAAAAAGCCAGCGAATTCGCGCTGGTAGCGGCGCAGGAAGAGGAAATGCTCCTCGTGGTCGGTCTTGTAGAAATAGGGGCTCTCGAGCAGGATGTTGAGCACGGCCTGCACGCGGGATTTCTGTTTTTGGAGGAGATCGTCGAAGGCGGACATAAGAAGGGAGGAGTTAGGAGTTAGGAGTTAGGATTTGGGAGACGGACGGGGTAGAAGAGTGGGCCTTGCCGGTCGCACGTACGAGGAGGTCATAGAAGGCGAGGGCGTGGCGGTCGGCTTCGACACAGACGGGGTCTGCGGTCGGTGTGAGTTCGAGGCCGAGCTTGGCGAGGCGCGCGCCGCGTCCGAGCAGGCCGCTGCGGGCGAGTTCGATGAGGCGCGGGAAATCTTCGAAGGCGGTGAAGTCGCCTTGCGAAATGCGCCGGGCTTGATCGGGTGAAGGGGTGAGGCCGCGCTGGGTCATCCACGTTTCGAGCGCGTGCAGGCGGGCCTCTTCGAGCGACTGCGTCGGCGCGCCGTCGCTGCGGACTTTCTCGTCGAGCCAGAGGACGGTCTCTTCGCGAAGGCGGTGGCGGTCCCAGCGCGGCTGGGGCGGAAGGGCCTTTTCGTTCTCATCCCAGAAATGCATGTCGCCGATCATGCGGGCGGGCGCGAGCAGGCCGCGCAGGTAGTCGGCGGGGACGGTGTCGGCAGAAAGCCGGGCAATCTCGGAAACGCGTGTGCGCAGATCTTCGAGGCGGTGGCTGCGGCGCTCGAGTTCGCGCAGGTGGGTGTAGAGCTTGCGCCAGACTTGAAGCGCGGCGGTGTTGACGCGGGCGCAGAGCTGTTCGAGCGTGCCTTCGGCGGCGTAAAAGGCGGCAAGGCCCGCGAGAGTGCGCTCGGGGTGCGGTAGGCGCGTGCACATGAGGTGCGAGGTGGCGCGGCTCTCCTCTTCCATGCGCTCCAGGCAGGCCTGCCAGCGGGCAGAGAAGCGCGCTTGGCGCAGCTTGCTGATCTCCGGCGAGATTTCGGTGCGCAGGGTGTGGATGCGGTTGAGGAACTGCTTGAGGAAGCGCTCGAGCTCACCGAGGATGACGCGGGCGGCCGGGGCGTCATAGCGGCTGGCGGCGAAGCCTAGGAGCCGGATGTTGAAATCGCCGAGGGCCTTGCTGGCGTCGTCCGTGAG
>CAYSXF010000108.1:0-8929 GCA_964434815.1 uncultured Lentisphaeraceae bacterium | reverse complement strand
CCGAAGTTGGTGACGCCCCACGTCTGGTTCGTCGCGAGGGCGACATTTGCGGCCAGCGTGTACGTGCGCGGCGTGGCGCTCGGGAGCGAGACCCCCAGCCCGCCGCTGCCGAGCGTCACGGTGCCGCCGCCGTTGGCGAGCGTGAAGTCCGCGTCGCGGTTGAGGCAGAGGCCGACGAGGCTGATGTTGGTGTTGACCAAGGCCGAATTTCCGCCCGTGCCGAAGGTGAGGTACGAGGGCCCGCTGAAGTCCGGTCGCGAGTCGAGGTTCCAGTTGAACGGGGTCGTGATCTGGGTGTTCACGCCACCCGCATCCCAGATGAGACTGTTTCCGCTGGACACGTAGAGCTTGCCTGCTCCGGTGAAGTGTACGTCATCCACGCATTCGGCGCCGCTGGAGGAACTGCCCCAGATGCCGGCGCCTTTGAGCGCGCCGCCCAGATAGAGCGTCTGCACCGTTTCCGTAAGTCCGGCCGCGATCGACACCTTGGCGCCGTCGGCGATGGTCAACGTGGCGTTGTCCGCGAGCGCAGTCTGAGTCTGAAGCTCGAGCGTGCCGCCTGTCACAGCGATATTCGTGCTGCTGCCGAGGCTGGAGGCTGGGGAGATGGTCAGCGTACCACCCTGCACGGTGATGTTCCCGCTCAGCGTGTTCAGGGCGTTGGAGAACGTAAGCGTGCCCGCGCCGGCCTTGATCAATCCCAGCGCACCTGTCAGGCGCCCGTCGTAACCGGAGTTCACGTCTTGGTTCACCGTCAGCACAGCGGGAGACGCGCTCGTGACCGTGCGCGTGCCGGCCAGCGCGGTTTCGTTGCGCAACTGGCCGACCGTCTGATCGAAGCCGTTCAAGTCGAAGGTGCCGCCCGTCGAATAGCTGAGGCCGATTTTCATGATCGTCGCTGCAGGCACTCCGTTGGCCACGTCCATCCTCAGCGTCCCGCCTGCGATCTGCGTGTCGCCCCACGTGCTTCCTGCGACGCCCACGACGGTGAGCCCCCCGGAGTCCATGTAGAGGATGTCGGTGCCGATGTTGAGGGGAGTGTTGTAGAACGCGATGGTGCCGCTCGAGTTGATGACGCAGAGACCGCCGCCGCCCGTCATGCCGCCCGTGATCGCCAGCGTGGTGCCGCCGTTCGAGGCGAGACGGGTCTGACCCACACGCGTGATCGGTCCGCTCCAGACATTGCTTCCGCCGCTGTTCAGCAGGGATGAGCCATAGTTCGGCCGCTCGCCGGCAAGCGTCAGGGGCTACGCCACCGTGAGGCCGCCGCTGAGCTGGAGATAGCCACCTGAAGCGCAGCGGACCACGGTGTTCCCGTTGGTGCTGCCCAGCGCGTTTGAGTGGCTGATCGCAAGCAGGCCGTTGCTCACCGTCGTCACGCCCTCGTACGTGTTGTTCGTTGCGAGCGTGAGCACGCCGTTGCCGGCCTTCACAAATCCGGATCCCGCGCCAGTGCCGGAAACGTGCCCCGAGACGGTGACGGTGGCGACGCCGGAGCCGTTGGTGCCGACGTTCCACGTCTGGTTCGTGGCGAGGGCCACATTCGCGGCCAGCGTGTATGTGCGGGAGTTTGCGGTAGGCAGCATTGCGCTCAGTCCGCCCGTTCCAAGCGTGAGCATGCCCCCGCCATCCGCGAGCGTGAAAGCCGCGTCGCGGTTCAACACGACCCCGCGCAGAGAGAGGTTGGTGTTCACCGTCGCCGTGCTACCGCCCGTGCCGAAGGTCACCGTGGTTGAACCGTCAGACACCGGCCGCGTGTTGAAGTCCCAGTTGGTCGGCGTGTCGATCAAGGTATCGGTGCCGCCACCGTCCCAGATGGTGCTGAGGGCGGCGTCGAGCGTAGCCGCCGTGAGGGTGACCTCGGGCGTCCAGTCAGCGTTGCCATCCGCGTTGAACGACCTGACTCGATAGGTGTAGGTCACACCGGGCTGCGTGGTCGCGTCCAAGTAATTGACCGTGTTGCTTCCGAATGTCTGTAGGGTCACGAACGCGCCTGCGCCCTCGCGACGCTCGAGCACAAAACCGGTTTCGTTGGCCGAATTGTCCTGCCAATTGAGCACAATGCTCCAGCCGTTGCCCGGCGCAGCCGTAAGGAAGGATGCTCGGTTGGGCAAAGGTGTGAAGTTGATGAATTCAAGCGTAGGCGGAGCGCAGGTCGGATGCTCGCGTGAGGCCCATTCAGTGATGTCGTAATACTGGTAAATGCCGATCGTGATCAGATTGTTAGCGCCGCGGTAGGTGTTGATGGTGTCGATGTCCAAATCGAGAGTGAAGGTGCTCCCCGCAGCGGGAACTGTTCCGCCATAAGAGCCCCCCAGCGAATAGTCGTTGCCCGTGAAGTCGTAGCCCGTGAGGTTGTTCTGAGGCGCATTGGTCCAGGTGATCGTGTTCTCGTCCCACGTGTCGGAGCTGTCGTCTAGCAGAGACGCATAAAAATAGAAATAGCGTACGGTATTGGTCGAGGCCAAAGCGACTAGCTTGAGCTGAGCGGTCGAGAATGAGCCAAGCCCTTCCATGTTGAAGCGCAGATAGCTTTTCGCAGCATTGGGCAACAAGGTGTAATTCGACGAGCTATAGCCTGCCAAGGTCAGGTTGGTCCGCGTGCCGAGCGCAACATCGGGAAGGTCGCGGCGCACGGTGGCGTCTCCTCCGCCCGTGCCGTCCGTGGTCAGATCGACGACGGTGTCCGCTGGCGTTGCCGCGTAGGCGGGATCCGAGGGCGCGCTGTTGCCGACGGCATTCGTGGCGGTGACGCGGTAAGCGTAGGCCGCATTGACCGGAAGCCCCGAGTCCACGTACGTCTGGGTAGCACCCTCCACGGCGGACACGGTGGCGATCACCGTGAACACGCCGGACTCGTCCCGACGCTCGATGAGGTAACCCGACGCGAAGGAGGCCGAAACCCACTGCAGCGAAACGGAAGTGGATGAGGCACACGATGCGGTCAGCCCCGTTGGCGTAGCGGGCGGCGGCAGCCCCGTGAGGGTGACGTTCTGCGCCAAGGAGAGGTGGTAGTTGCCCAAGCCGGTGACAGACCAGTCGGAGGAAAAGTCGAAGATGCCCCACAGCGCGGTGCTGGGCATGGAGGCGAGCGTGGCGCTGCCCAGCATCGTCCAAGAGGAACCGTCCGCCGAGGTCTCGGCGGTGAAGACGTTGCCTGCGCGGCTCAGCCGCATCCAGCGCGCGAGGGTCAGATTGTTGGCGGTGGCGGGCAGAACCGTCGCGCCTGCGCCCGCGGACGTGCGAGTGGACAGGAGCGAGCCGAGCGAGGAGCCGGCGCTGGTTGCGGCGGCGGCCATGACCGCGTTGTTCGCGGTAGAGGCGCGCACCATGAGGGCGACGCGCGCGTTGCCGTCGCTCGGAATGCCCGCAGGGAAGTAAGCCGTCATCACGCCGTCGCCGCCGCGGCTCTGGTAGATGAAGCGTCCGGCCTCGTAGGTGGATCCGGAGGCCACGCCGGTGCCGCCGATCGTCACGGAGCCGAACTCGCCGTTGACGAGGGTGGCGGCGGAGCTGTCGGTGATGCCGCCGTTGAGGATGGTTTGGCTCCAGGGCGCTGCGAGCGTGGCGGTGGGGTCTTCTATAAGCACCGCGATGCTGGAGTTGATGGTCACCGCCGTGCCGGTCGAGGGACCGCTCAGGGTGACCTTGAACTGGCGCGCGGCCTGCGGCGTGGCGGTGTTGATGATCGGCACGGAGACGGTCTTCGCGCCCGTTTCGCCGTCGGCCCAGACAAGCGCCCCGTTGGTGGCCGTGTAATGCGTTCCTGCGATCGCGGAGGAGTTGGCCGTTGCGAAATTCACGCTGACGGGGCCGGTCACACCGCCAAAGCGGTTGACCGTGATCTGGACCGTGCCCGCCGTCTTACTGACTTTCACGCGGGTCACCGGCATATCGAAGAAACCGGCGAAGGCTTCGAAAGATGCCTCTGGAGAAGGTGCCGAGTCTCCTGCACTCCCGGTCGCGATGACGCGGTAGTAATACACGTTCCCTTGTGTGAACACACCCGAATCGGTGAAATTGGTCGCGTTAGCTCCGACGGTGCCGACGGACGCGTAGGTGCCGCCCGCATTGGTTTTGCGCTCGATGCGGAATCCGGTCTCGTTGTTGGCGTTGTCGGTCCAGGAGAGCCAAGCGTTCGTGGCGCTGTTTTGTGAGACAGAAAGCGAGGTCGGGTTAAGGGGCGCGGAGGAGCCGCCGGCGTTCGCGGTGAGGGTGACAAACGAGCCCACGCTGGGGTTCTGGTAGGTGCCGCCCGGCGAGGTCTCCAGCTTCAGCGTGCGCACGAGGTAGGTATAGCTCTGGCCCGCTGCAACGGTGGTGTCCGCATAGGTCGTCGCCGCTTGAGGCGAGGCGGTCAGGCGCGTGAACGGACCCGCCGCTGTGGCCGCGCGGTAGACGAGATAGCCAAGCAGGTTGGTCTCAGTCGAGGGTGCCCAAGCGAGCGCGATTTGGGCGTTGGCGCTGGAGGCCGAGAGGTTGCGCGGCGGCTCGACCACGTGCAGCCGCAGCGCCGGGTCGCCCAGCAGCCCGCAGTGCACGCCGGAGTAGATGTTCGGCGTGTAGCCCCCGCCGCCCGCGAACGCGCTGTTGTGCGAGACCATCATGCAATAGCCGGCCGTTTCACCCATGCCCATCTGGTGATTGACCCGGTTCGGCCGTCCGCCCCAGAAACAGGTCAGGCCCAGCGAGTCGCCGGTCGCGTTGCCCGCCAGCGGCGCGCGCATGAAGTTGTTGGCGGAATCCCAGTCGCCCAAAAAGCTGCCGAAGAGGGTCGTGAAAACCACGCGGCTCGTTTTAAGTCCGAAGTCGACCGTGTTGCCGACGCTGCTCGCGGTGTCCCAGCTGCCGCCGCCGTTGCCGCACCCCACGAGGTAGCTCTTGCCGCCCGCGTAGCTCGCGGAGAACCACTGGTCGCTCGGCGGCTCGTCGATCTGGGTGGTGGTGACGCCGGAGAAAAACCAGCTCCAGCCGGCGATGGCGAAGTTCTCGCCCCCGAAATAGCCGAAGCCGTCGCGCATCACGCAGCGACGCGGGATCGCCGCATACGCGCCCTGTTTGAATTTGAAATCGTGCGCCTTGCGCAGGTAGCGGCGCAGGAGCGACGTTTCGGATACCGAGGAGGCTGGCGCGCGCGTCATGTTTGAGAGGTCAACGCGCCCGACCATCAGCTCCACCCAGCTCGGAAGATTGCCCTGATCGAACTTGCCGTCCCCCGGGATGTTGCGGTTGCGCGAGTCCCCCGCTCCCGAATCGTTGACCGATGTGTCCGTCCAGGTGCCGTCCATATCGCCGTAGTAGCCGTCCGCGGGCCAGGCGCCGACATGGCTGCTGTGGCCGTCCGGCGCGATGTCGCCCGAGTACGGCACGGGCACGTGGCCGAGGATGTAAACCATCTTCACGTTGTTCGTGTCCGCGTTGTACGCCGCCTTGATCAGCGCCTTGGTGTTGATCGCGGTGTCGGTGCGCGTGGCCGTGATCGTCTGGACGAGCCAGCCGTCGCCCGTGAGGTCGGACTGCAGTTGCGCGATCTCCTGCGCCAGCGGCGAGACCATCGTGTTGTCCACAACCAGCAGCAGTTTGCCGCGGAAATCGGCCATGGGCACGTTCACGCCGGCGCTGAGATAGCCCTGAGCGATGTTGGGATAGATATTCGTGTAGTAGCGCTCCATCCAATACTCGTATTCCACGCCTACCGTCGCGTTCGAGTCCGCGTAGCTGGTCTGATTGATCGCGAGATCGGATAAATTCGTCCACGTGCTTTGCCCTTTCAGCCGACTGTGGATCTTCTGGTATTTGATATTGTTCTGCTGCCGGATCGTCCAGGAGAGCGTGACGCACGGCGTATTGGTAGAGACGGCGGCGCTCAGGTCAATGGCGAAATCCCGCGGCGTCTGCGCCCAAAGCGGCACTGCGCCCAACAGAACCAGCGCCAGTCCAATGCCGGCGCTCAGCACAGAATGTTTGCCTCTCATCGTTCTAACCTCACCCATCTCCTTAGTCAGCAGTTGTCATTCCCGTCTAATCCACAAAAATAATTTCTGCTCTTATGGTAGCATAAACTCAGACAGGGAACACTCGAAAAATCGGACATCTGATAATCGGGTGTGATCCAGATAATAGAATCGTCCGTCAGGTCAGTTTCTCATCACAATGGATACCTTGATGGTCATGAGAAATTCAAAGGAATACCGCAAATAGAAGAAAATGCTGTGGCAGTCCCCCTTGACAGTGTCGACCGATTCTGAAGACCACCATCCGGATGGGTTTCTTTGTTGGCCACCTGAAATTCACCGAAGTTTCACCTGAAATCGGGAAATCCGAGATCAGCAAATGCAAGTCGCTGGAGACTATTCGCTGATGAAGGGGCTTGCACAGTTCGCCATGTTAGCTCTGCTGGCGCAGTCCCTTGTGCTGGGATGCGTGTCACACATATCTGCCGTCCGGGAGCGCCTGACAGCCGGTTACATCAGCTCACCCTGGGACAGACCTATGGTAACATGGTTAGCGTTCTTGGCGAGCCCACCCATAGCCGCAGCGAGAATCGACTAGGGTTAGAGACCTTTATTTTGTTTATTCCTGGCTGGGATATTGCGGAGTCGATCTGGGACTTTAATCCAAGCACGATACAGGTATACACCTATGATCGCGTCGGCGTGGTCACCGTCGACAAGAATAATCACATCATCCGCATTGAAGCTCAGTGAAAGAGGGAACAAAAGTGAAGGGCACCCGACTCGCCGATGATCTCGTTCAATTCAAATATCAAAGAAGAAGACGCCCGCTGTCATTTGATCATGAGCACCGTGGCGCTCCAACTGCCGCCGCCCGTTTGGACTGAGCCTTTGACGCTGATCGTGTCGATGGAGAGGCGCTGCGTGCCGGAGTCGCTGGCCGGTTTGAAACAGTAGATGCGCAGCGTGACCGGCGCGTTGCGGTTCTGCAGGGCGGCCACGCCGGAAAGCGTACACACACACGTATTCCACACATTCGAGCCGGCTGTGGTAGCCGAGCCCAGCGTGGCGGCGTAGCCGTCGGCGCTGGAGCGCACAAACAGCGTGGCACCCGGCTCGCCCCCGCTCTTGCGGTGTTCGAAGGAGAGCGTGGCGAGGGAAAAGGGCTGCTGCATGAGAGGCGCCATCGAGATCTCGCAGTAGTCGCCGCTGGCGACGGCCCCGGCCTCGTTGGTCGCGTCCATCTCGGCCTGCGGCACGCTGACAGACCAGGTGGGATGACCCGGCGCGGCGGAAGGCGTCATGCCGCTGACCGTCAGCGCGCCGGGCGCGACCAGCGCTTCCGCGGAAAAGCCGGAGACGTCCGCGGCGGCCGGGAAGTCCCAGGCGGCCAGTTCCTTGAGCGAGTCGGCTTCCGGCCCGATCTGGCGGAAAGGAATGTCCTGAAAACCCGGAATCGTGAACGCAGGCGAGTTGGTGCGCAGCGTCAGATCCAGTCGGGCCTCGTCCACGAAGAGCGGGTCGCTGTCGGGAAGGTTATGCGCGACCTCTTGAAAGTAGGAGGTGGCGTTATTTTTGTTCATAATCCAGATCGAGTCATTGGTGCCGATGTTGCGCGAGAACACGCTGCCTTGGGGCGCCAGCCAGTTGCCGCTGACGACCGCAGCCCAATTGGTGGGCACGACCGCCAGTTGCGGGAAGGCGTTCGACCAGATCGAGCCGCGGTAGGGGAGAGCCTGGAGGTTCGCCCAAACATTGCTACCGCCTGCCACCCACCAACTGATACCGATCGCATCGGTGAACAGGCCGTCGCCGCATTGGACGAGCACGTTGTTCCGCATGCTGATATCCCTGCCGCCGTTGTGCTGGATGCCGATGTGCGAAATTCGGTAGCAGATGTTGCCGGACACTTCGATCCCGGAACCGCACCCGTCCACATAGATGCCATGCGTGCCGCAACCGACGCCGAACTGGCCTGCGATGTGGTGAATGAAGTTGTTGCGGATGATCGTGCCGTGGGCGAAGTCGAAGCCCGTATAGATCGCGCCGGCGTCTGACGACCACCTGCAGACGTCGCGGATTTCGTTCAACTCGTAGAGATTGTAGTTGCCGGAACCGGGCAGGATGGCCGAGTGCGGCGCGTCATAGAACAGGTTGTGCGACACCGTTTGGCCTACGCCACTGGCGTTGACGCCGGGCGCGTAGGTCCACGTCCAGCGGCTGAAACCGTGAACCGTGCAGTTGCGCACATAGTTTCCGGCACCTGTCAGAGTGGCGCGGTCGCCACCCGACAGGACGATCCCGCCGGCGCCGGGGTTCGCGATCTCGCAGCCGCTGACGCCGTTGCGGCTGCCGCTGATCTTGGCTGCGTAGTCTCCGGCGTTGCGCAGAGTGCAGTGCAACACGCGGTTGTTGTCGCCGCCGGTGATGGCAAGCAGGTCGCCGCGTGTCATCTCGAAGGTGAGGTCCTGCAGGGTCACATGCTCGACGCCGGTGAGGCGCGCCAGCGGCGCCTCCAGCACAGAGAGGCAAGTCTCGTGGCCGGCCGGGCCGGCCGGCGGCCAGAAGTAGAGGACGCCCGTGCTGCGGTTCAGGTACCACTCGCCGGGCAGGGTGATCTCCTCCAGCAGGTTCTCGGCATAGTACGGCATGTTGTTGGTGACGCCGTAGACCGGCGCCATCGCGAGCGTCACCAGGCGGGAGTTCGTGTTGACCGATGAGGCCTTCACGTGGTCGTCCGCCCACAGCTCCACCCAGAAGCCGTGGAACCAGAGTTCCTCCGCCTGGCCCCAGCGCTCCGGACGGCTGCCGGAATAGGTGAAGTTCGTGGTGGCTGTCGGTTTGAGCGTGTAGGCCCAGCCGTTCGTCGCGCCGGTGCCGGTCTCGCCGACGTCGGGCCAGCGCGCCAGTTGCTGGGGCGCGCCGTCGACTGTCTCTTATACACATCTCCGAGCCCACGAGACAGGCAGAAATCT
>CAYSXF010000107.1:0-8947 GCA_964434815.1 uncultured Lentisphaeraceae bacterium | reverse complement strand
ACGTGGCTGGGCGCGTTGGCGTGCGCGCCGGGCAGCCAGACGTGCAGCGGCATGAGGCCGGCCTTGAAGCCGAAGCCGAGCAGCGCCAGCACGAAGAGTGTTCCCGCCACCCCTGATGTGAAGGAGTGGCCCGTTTCCAGAAGGAAGCTTCCTGTCGCGTGGCGCCAGTAGGCGAACATGGCGAGCAGGCAGAGGGTTCCGATGTGCGTGGCGATCAGGTAGATCCAGCCCGCCCGCCGGACCTCCTGCTTGTCGTCCTCTGTCGTGGCGGCGAAGTAGGCGGCGACGGCCATCACTTCCCAAGCGATCAGGAAGAGCATGCCGTCACGCGCGATGACGACCAGCGCCATGGTTCCGGCGAGCAGCCCGTAGAACAGGCCCAGGCGCTGGCCGTTCGCCGGATGTTCGGCCTGCTTCCAGTAGCCCAGTCCGTAGATAGAGCCCAACGCGGGGACGATGAACACGGGAAGCAGGAAGAGGGCGGAAATGGGATCGACCGCCACGGCGAAGCGGCTTTGCGGCAGGCCCCACGCCACGCTCAGCGAGGGCTCGGCGTGACTGCCGAGGACCGCCGCCACCCCGGCCAGCCCCAGCGCGCTGCCGAGCAGCATGAGCGCGGTCGCCACGCGTTGGCCAAGCGCCGAACGCGCCGAGAGCAAACAGGCTGGCAGCCCGCTGAAACACATCAGGGCAATGGCAGTTAGCAAAATCAATAAAACATTCATCGGTGTCGGAAACCTCTTCGAAATTTCTTAGCGGGCGAACCACTGTGCGAGAACCGCTTTGAAGGGGAACAGCGTGCATAGCAGCGCGAGCAGCGTCAGCAGGATGTAAAGCACGTAGTGTTGCGTCAGCCCGCGCTGGAAGTGGTGGAGCCAGTCGCACCAGCCCGCGATGCGGTTCCCGGCGGGAAGGAGCAGCCGGTCCAGCACGGCGTCATCCACATGGCTGTGCGTGTGGGTCGGCGCGGGGAAGAGCCCGATCACGCGCGGCCGCCGTCCGTGCGGATGAAGAACACGGACAAAGAGAAAGACGATCATCTGGGCGAACGAAGTGGCCGTATACTGCATGCGGCTGGTCGGCCGGGCGTAGCCGCAGTCCCACGTCAGTCCGCTGCGCGGGGTGCCGCTGCGGCGGACGAGAAGGGCTCCCAGCCCTGCGACGCTGAGCGTCAGCGAAACCGCGAGAATGCTGATCACGCCCAGCGGGGCGATGTGGCCGAGGTGCGTGGCTGCCGCGTCAGATGCGGGGAGCCAGCAGGCTGTGGCCGCATCGAGGATCGGTGCGACCAGCATGGGGAAGAGCCCGATCAGCACGCAGCAGGCCGCGAGCACGGCCATGGGCAGCCGCATCGGGAAGGGCGCTTCCTGGGCGTGGCTGGCGGCGGCCGTGCGCGGCTCGCCCAGAAAAACGGTGCCGTACACCTTCACGAAACAGGCCACGGCCAGCGCGCCGATCATGGCCAGCACCGGCACGCCGAGCATGGCGCCCATGCCGCCGTGAGTGGAGGAAATTGCGGTTTTCAAGAGCCCGAGGTAGACGAACCACTCGCTCACGAAGCCGTTCAGCGGAGGCAGCCCGCAGATGGCCACCGCGCCGATGAGGAAGCAGGCTGCGGTCCACGGCATCGCCTTGGCCAGCCCGCCCATGCGGTCGATCTGCCGCGTGTGAGCGCTGTGGACCACCGCGCCCGCGCACAGGAAAAGCAGGGATTTGAAAAAGCTGTGGTTCCACACGTGCAGCAGACAGCCTGCCAGGCCCAGCGCCACCCACTCCGGGTGGTGCGTCGAGCGGCCGATCATGGCCACGCCGAGGCCCATCAGGATGATGCCGATGTTCTCGACGCTGTGGTAGGCCAGCAGGCGTTTGAGATCGTGCTGCCCGATGGCGAAGACCACGCCCAGCAGGCCGCTGACCGAGCCCAGCGTGAGAATCAGGCCGCCCCAGGCGACGGGCGGATCAGGCAGCAGCGAGAGCCAGCGCACCAGCCCGTAGATGCCGGTCTTGAGCACCACGCCCGAGAGCATGGCGGAGACGTGGCTGGGGGCATTGGCGTGAGCGCCGGGCAGCCAGAAGTGGAGCGGCATCATGCCGGCCTTGAGCCCGAAGCCGAGCACGGCCAGAAAGAAGAAGATGTTCATCGTGCTCAGGCTCAGCGTGCCTGCCGCCGGTTGCAGAAGGTACGAACCCGTCGTATGCCGCCACAGGGCGAAGAGGATGAACAGCGTCAGCGTGCCCACATGTGTGGCGACCAGATAGACCCAGCCGGCCTGACGGCTTTCCGCGCGGTGATCTTCGGTGGAGACGAGGAAAAACGCCGAGAGCGCCATGAACTCCCATCCCATCAGAAACGCCAGAGCGTGGCGGCTGATGATGAGCAACGCCATGCCCGCCACCATCAGGCCCCAGAAGAGTCGGAGCTTGCGCCCGTTGGCCGTGTGGCGGCGCTGCGGCCAGTAGCCGAGTCCGTAGACGGGGCCGAGGCCACCCATCAGGAAAACCGGCACGAGGAAGAACGCGCTCAGGGGGTCGAGCCCGACCACGGCGTCGCCCACGGCGGGCCAGGGGAAGAAGCATGTCGGCACGTCGCCTTTGCCGCACAGGCCCGCAACCGCGCCCGTGAGTCCCGCGAGAGCGGCGCACGCCATGCATGCGGCCGCGATGCGTTCGCCCCAGACCGATGACCGCGCCAGAACGAGACCCGGCAGCCCGCTAACGGCCGCGAGGGCGATGGCGAAGATGGTCAGGTCGAGAAACACGAGGTTTCCTTTCGGGGCTCAGGGCACGGCTTGCCATGCCCGTACTACTTGGTTCCGGTGCCGCCGGGGGGCGTGTTGATTGCGGTTTCGGCGGCTGACAGCGCGGCCATCAGTTCGTCGCACGAGGCCTGGCGTTTCAGGGCCGCCTTGAAGGTGGGGTTGCGAAGGACGAAGCCCAGCCGCGACAGCAGGTGCAGGTGCAGCTTGATGGAGGGGCTGATCAGCGTGAACAGCGTGTCGACCGGCTTGCCGTCGATGGCGTGGAAATCGATCGGGTTTTCGAGGAAGCAGAGCGTAACGGTCGGCTTTGAGACGTGCAGGACCACCGGGTTGCGCACATGGGGAATGGCGATGCCGTTGCCGACGCCGGTGGAGCCAAGGCTCTCGCGGGCCTGCAGGACCTGGTAGAGAAACTCGCGGTCGACCTCTTCCGGCAGCTTCATCAGGTTGACGATGGCCCGCAGCACGGAGGGCTGGTCGGTGCCGGCGACGCGGAAGGCCACGCCGCCCTCCTTCAGCGCCTCGGCGAGCGTGGGAAGGGCAGCCTTGCCCGGCTCGCTCTCTTTGAACAGGTCGGGGGAGACCTGGATGTTCCGGGAGGTGGCCCACTCCAGCAGTTCGGACTTGTTGAAACGGATCTGCTCGTTGACCGTGTGGGAGGGGATCTCTTCCTGCTTGACCCAGCGGTAGACCGTTTCGTCGGAAACGTTCAGCAGGGCCGCGGCATCTTTAACTGACAGTTGCATTTGTATCGCTCCGCAGACAGGCCATCTGCAATTTGACACATGCGAAATTATCGTGGGTTGTTTAACAAAGTCAACAAGCCAAATAACAAAGCAAAAGGCCGCCGTTACAGGCGGCCTATTACACATGGTGGAGCGAAGGAGATTCGAACTCCCGACCCCCACGTTGCGAACGTGATGCTCTACCAACTGAGCTATCGCCCCATGAATTTCAAAAAGTAGTTGTCAAAATAGCAAAACCCGTGCATGAGGCGCAAGTGCGATTTTGAGAAAAGCTGTAATCGGTTGGCGACGGGGGTGAGAGGTCCGCGCGTATCGCGTGCGGAGCGACTGGGATGTTTGTCCTTATGCCACGCGTCAGGTCGCCATCGCCTAAAGGCCTGTCCCTTTGTTGAGGCGATCCCTTTTGTTGAAGCAACACGATACTCCCAATCAGGGTTCAGTCAATCACGTTTGGAGTCGAGCAGACTGGCGAAATGCCAGCAACCGCCGGCGACCAGCACCGCCGCAACGAGGACAATGATTGCCTGAGTCGGGGGGCGGCACAGGGAATTTTCGAGTTCCAGAATCAGCCTGCCCTGTGTGCCATACATCAATCCCATTTGACGCTTCTCGGCACGGTCAAATCCAGTCATTTCAGGGTCTTCCCTTATGTCCGGCGAGAGCATCCCCCTTCGATAAATCTCGCTTCCGCCGACAGGTCCCAACAGCAGCACGGCAAAGCCAATATGCCTGAGCCATTTTGCCCGGTGCTTTTCCGATGAAACAGGAACTGGGGTTTTATCCGTCATTGTCTGGTCAAACCACTGGAATATCAGCAGAAGGGAGGGAGGCGGCAACGCCTGTACGCCCGACCGGCTTTCCCTTTCCGACCGGAAAACGGCCACATCATACGGCTGTTGACGCCCGCCGTCAACGTCTGCTCAGCGTGTCTGTCCCTCTGCGCGCCCAGAGCGTTCTGCGGTGACAAGCGGTATTCCGCGCGACACCGCTTTTCTTGTGCGGGCCAGAAAGCGGTGCCGTCCGTTGGTTGTCGCCGCAAAAAAATGCGCATACTGCCACCTAAATTTCAAAACCATTCAATCGCCCCCGTTCGAGCTTTTCCGTTTGTGATTCCCTTTTGCCCCGATTTTTGCTTTTCTATTCATGTCGCTTGATGAGCGGTTCCCGCTTCACCGAACCCTTCGGGCCGGCGTCCCTTCGCACCTGTTGAAGCTCCTGCGGCGAGCGCAGCCGAACTGTGAACGTTCCAACCTTTTAACCTCTCAACTCCTTATTTACTATGTCACGATTTCTTATCCGCGGCGGCAAGCCGGTGAGCGGCGTCCACCGCACGCCCGGCAACAAGAACGCCGCGCTCCCCATGCTGGCGGCGAGCCTGCTGACCGCCGAACCGGTTGTTCTGCACAACCTGCCGCTCATCGCCGACGTGCGCATCATGCTGGACGTGCTCGCCGAAATGGGCGCCAGCGTGGATCTCGACCCGGCCACCAACACGGTCCGCATCCACGCCAACAAGATCAAGACCACGCACCTGAACAAGGCGCTGTGCGGCAAAGTGCGCTCCTCGATCCTGTTCGCTGGCCCGCTGCTGGCCCGCTGCGGCTCAGCCAAGCTCTACCCGCCGGGAGGCGACGTGATCGGCCGGCGCCGCGTCGACACCCATCTCGACGGCTTCCGACGGCTGGGCGCGACCGTGCGCACGAATGGCGCCTACACGCTGAAGGCCGCAAAAGGACTCGAAGCGCAGCGCATCCTGCTGGATGAGGCGAGCGTCACCGCCACCGAGAACCTGGTGATGGCCGCCGCGCTCGCCAAGGGCACGACCACGCTTTACAACACGGCCTGCGAGCCGCACGTGCAGGATCTCTGCCGCATGATCAACGCCATGGGCGGCAAGATCGCGGGCCTCGGCACCAACCGCCTCACGATCGAGGGCGTCGCGGAGCTGCACGGCACCGAACAGCGGATCGGGCCGGACTACATCGACGCGGGCAGCTACATCGCGGCCGCGCTGGTCACCGGCGGCGAGCTGACGATCACCGACGTCGAGCCGTCCGACTTCGAGGTGCTGGAGAAGCCGTTCAAGCGCTTCGGCGTGCGCTGGAGCATCGACCGCGAGGCCAGGACGATCAAGATTCCGGCTCGTCAGCGGCTCAAGACCGAATACGACCTCGGCGACGCGATCCCGAAGATCGAGGACGGGCCCTGGCCCATGTTCCCCTCCGACCTGATGAGCGTGCTGATCGTGCTCGCCACGCAGAGCCGGGGCACCACGCTTTTCTTCGAGAAAATGTTCGAAAGCCGCATGTACTTCGTGGACCACCTCATCGGCATGGGCGCGCGCATCGTGCAGTGCGACCCGCACCGCATCGTGGTGACCGGCCCCGCGCAGCTCCACGGCACACGCGTGGCGAGCCCCGACATCCGCGCGGGCATGGCGCTGCTGGTCGCGGCGCTCTGCGCCAAAAACGAAACGGTGATCATGAACGCGGGCAGCATCGACCGCGGCTACGAGGCGGTCGAGAACGAGCTGCGCCGCCTCGGCGCGAACATCGAGCGCGTCTCCGATTAAGCGGAACACAGCAGGGTGTATCCTCCTCTTTCCGCAACTGGGTCAGCATGGGGAAATCACCCCATTTCACTTGTTGCGCAAAGAGATATATTTGTCGCTGACATGTGTCAAGCTGTCGTGGCTAGCCGCGACATTTTGGCCAGCTCATGCGAAAAAGCATATTTTTGTCTGTGTATTAAAGCGAATAGCGCATAGCAGAGGACCTCGGGTTGCGGATGGCGCAACTGGCATGGCATTTGCTAGTTAAATGCTAGTGTACTGACTTGCTTTACTCACAAAGTAAGTATATTGTGATTAAAGCTTAAATGTGTCCTGTCTTGGGACAGACGCAGGAAGCGAATAGTGAAAGGTTGAGGATATGAAACGTGTGACCCTGTTGGCGAGTGTTGTCATTGCTTTGATGGCGGTCGGAGTTGTCAGCGCGAAAGACGCGACGGCCGAAGCATCAGCGACGGCGCAGACGGCTAAGAAGCAGACGAACTGCCCGGTCATGGGCGGCGAAGTGAACAAGAGCCTGTTTGTCGACGCTCAGGGCAAGCGGATCTACGTGTGCTGCAAAGGGTGTATTGCCGCGGTGAAAAAAGACCCGGCGAAGTACATCGCCCAGTTGGAGAAAGAAGGCATCACGCTGGACAAGGCGCCCGCGGCGGATACGGCGAAAAAGCCCAAGAGCCTGTAATGGCCATTCGACCGAACCAAATTACGGACGAAGGGCTTCGCGGCTCTCCGTCCGTGCTGTTTCTTGCGGCGCTTCTCGGAGTGTCCGCAAGTTTCAGTTTTGCGTTCGCCCAGACCGCGACAAACGACTTTCCGCTCACGCTGACTGCGGCCGTGGGAATAGCGGTCAGCAGCAATCCGGTTCTGACGGGGCTGCGGGCCAAGACGCAGGCGATGCAGGAGCGGCCTGCCCAGGCTAAGGCCTTGCCCTACCCCATGCTCACGTATAGCGGCATGGACGCGGCGGAGGGCGGCCGATGGCCCGACACCGGCGAAAAAAGGCTCATGGTGCAGCAGGAGTTCCCCTGGTTCGGCAAGCGTGAGCTGCGTGAGCGCATCGCGGCCAAAGACGCCGAAGCCGCGGCGCACGAACTCGACGCCATGACGCGCGAGTTGGTGATGCGCGTCAAGGAGACGTATTTCGACCTGTATGCGGTCCGGCGTGTGATTGCGATCACGCGGGACGAGCAGGGTGTGATCCTGCAAATGGTCAAGATTTCCGAGACCCAATACGCCACCGGCAGCAGTTCGCAGTCCGACGTGATCAAGGCGCAAACCGAGATCACGATGCTGAAGCAGAAGCTTCTGGAGATGCAGTCTCAGGAGAACACGCTCAAAGCCAAACTCAACACGCTGCTCAACCGCAGGGCGGATGAAGCCGTGGGGCCGCTAGAGAAAGCGCCGGACGTCGGACTGCTCCCGGATGACGCGGGCGCGCTCTTTGCGAACGCGGCGAAAAACCGGCATGAGGTTTTGGCCGCGCAGATGCAGATCGAGCGGTACGGGCTAGAAAAGAAGCTGATGGAAAAAGAGCACTTGCCCGATTACAAGCTCGGCCTTGAGTACCGCAGTATCGATAGGGAAGACGATATGATTATGGCCACCGTGAGCGTGGAGCTGCCGATCAGGAAGGCGAAATACCAGGCGGCTGTGCGTGAAGCGGAAAAGATGGTGGAGTCCAGCCAGGCGGCGCGCGAGGCCGCGGAGCGCCAGAGCGCCCTCGACGTGCAGGACGCCTCGTTCAAGCTTCGGACCGCGCGGCGCACGCTCGACCTCTATCGCAACGAACTCATACCTCAGGCGGAGGCCCGCTTCAAGGCGAGCGAAGCGGGCTATCGCACGGGCAAATCGGACTTTTTGGATTTTCTCGAAAGCGAGCGGTTCCTGCTGAATGCGAAAACGATGGTCGCCATGACGGAGGGCGCGGTGGGCATGCAGACCGCCCGGCTGGAATGGGCGGCCTGCGTGGATCTCGCGGTTCCCTGTAATGACCGCCGATAAAAGGCCAGCCGAAGCAAAAGGACTCGGGTCATGAAAATGCGGAATAAGATACTGATCATCGCAGCCGTCATCGCGGCGGTGAGCGCCGCAGGCTACCTCATCGTGACCCGCGGTTACGCAACACAGCTTTTCACTATCCGTTCCGCCCAAGCGGACACCCATGCCGCGAAGTTCCATTGCCCGATGCATCCGACGGTTGTGTCCGACAAAGCGGGCGACTGCCCGATCTGCGGCATGAAGCTTGTGCCGATGGGCGAGGAAACGCACGCGTCCACTACCTCTGCCGTTCCGGGTCTGGCCGCCGTGTCGCTCACGCCCGACGCCCGCCAGCGTATGGGGCTCACGCTCGGCAAGGTCGAGAAGCGGCGCATGGTGCGAAACATCCGGACGTCGGCGCGGATCGTTGCGGACGAGACGCGGCTCTTCCGGGTGACGACGAAAGTGGAAGGCTGGGTGGACCAGCTTTTCGTTTCGGTGAGCGGGCAGACGGTGCGCAAGGGCGACAAGCTGCTGACGCTCTACAGCCCGCAGCTTGTCTCTGCGCAACAGGAATACTTGAGCGCCATGCAGTCCGCCGGCGTTCTGGCAGCCGCCGCCAGCGGGGATGTCGCTGAGGGCGCCAAGACCTTGATGGAGTCGGCGAAGCAGCGCCTCCAGCTCTGGGACGTGAGCGACGCGCAGATTGCCCGGCTGGAGAAGACGCGCCAAGTGGAGAAGCTGCTGACCCTGTATGCGCCGGCGAGCGGCTTCGTGACGGATAAGGCGGTGCTGGCGGGTCAGAAGATCATGCCGGGCGAACCGCTCATGGTTGTGGCCGACCTCTCGTCCTGTCTCTTATACACATCTCCGAGCCCACGAGACAGGCAGAAATC
>CAYSXF010000106.1:0-8997 GCA_964434815.1 uncultured Lentisphaeraceae bacterium | reverse complement strand
AGTCTGTATGTGGCGGATCACCTCGCTGGTGACAACCCCTTTGGCGTAATCGGAGAGGATGACCGCGTCCGCACGCGCGATCTTTCCGCCCATCCCCGCGCAGGCCTTTTGCGAAAGGGCATAGGCGGCGGGCGACCCCTCGCGATCCAGGCGGCAGAGCTGCTGGTTGCGGCACATGACGCGCGTCTTGACTACGGTCGCGATCTGGCCGCTGAGGCCTGCCTCAGCATCGAAGGCGACTCCGCGCAGGCGGAGAATCTCCTGAAGCTGATCTCCGTAGTCGTCTGAGCCCAACGTTCCAAGAACCTCGGCTTGGGCGCCGAGCGCCCGCAGGTTGGCGGCCACATTGGCGGCCCCGCCCGCCGTGTATGAGTCGCGCTCCACTTTCACGATCGGAACGGGAGCCTCCGGCGAGAGGCGCGATGCGTCGCCCCAGATGTAATGATCCAACATCAGATCGCCGATCACCAGAATGCGCAGCCGGGTGATCTGTTCAAGAAGCTCGTTCATGTGCGTAGTGTCGAAAAGTGGCGGTCCGGTGTCAAGTCACATTCGCTGTAAATCCGGCTTGTCTTTTCAAGGGAAGTCCGGCATAATGTTAGCCTTGACTAATTGATTCGCCCGGTCGGCCGTCTATCGTGGCTGGAACGGGCTCGATTCAGCGTACAACAAGGAGAAGGACCATGTCGACCAGCAGCAACCTGAAGGATGCGTTCGCCGGCGAGAGCCAGGCCAACCGCAAGTATCTCGCTTACGCCAAGAAGGCGGATCAGGACAGTCTTCCGGGCATCGCTAAGCTTTTCCGTGCGGCGGCGCACGCTGAGACCGTTCACGCGCACGCCCATCTGCGCGCGATGGGCGGCGTCAAAGACACCGTGGCGAATTTGACAGACGCCGTTGGCGGCGAAACCTTCGAGTTCACCAAGATGTATCCGCCCTACGTGGAAGAGGCCAAAAAAGAGGGCCATGCAGCAGCCGAGCGCTCGTTCGCATATGCTATGACGGTCGAAAAGACCCACGCGGACCTCTACACGGCGGCGCTCGGTGCGGCCAAGTCCGGCAAGGATATCGCAGCTCAAAAGTTCTACGTCTGTCCGGTCTGCGGACACACCGTGGCGGACGGGCACCCGGACAAATGCCCGAACTGCGGCTCGCTGAAGTGGGATGAGGTGGTGTAGTAACCGCCCACCATGTTGCGTGACCGCACAGCGTGGCTCCTGTTCGGGCTGTTGTCTTCCGTGCTGGGGCTGTTGCTCGTCTGGCCTGTTCTCACCGTCGTCACCGGCGGCTTCTATGTGAACGGGCAGTGGACGGCCAGCTACCTGCTCGGGGTTTTCCGCAACCCGATCTACGCCGAGGGTCTGTTCAACAGCTTGCGCATCGCGCTGACGGCCACCGCGCTGGCCACGGCCCTCGCCGTGCCGCTGGCGTGGCTGGCTCATTCCTTCACCTTCCGCGGACAGCGCCTTTTCACCGCGCTGCTGCTGGTTCCCATGGTGCTGCCGCCTTTCGTCGGCGCGATCGGCGTCGTGCAGATCCTCGGGCCCTATGGCGCGCTGAACGCCCTGCTGGGCTGCGGCCCAGTGGACTGGCTGAACCAGTGCCGTTTCCTCGGCGTCGTGACGCTGCAGGCGCTGTCGTTCTACCCGATCATCTATCTCAACGTGGCAGCGGCCCTGGCCAACATCGACCCGGCGCTGGAGGAGGCCGCGCAGAACCTGGGCTGCAGCGGCTGGAAATGCTTTTGGCGCATCACGCTGCCGCTGGTGATGCCGGGGCTCTTCGCCGGCTGCACGCTCGTGTTCATCGCCTGCTTCACCGAACTCGGCACGCCGCTCATTATGAATTACACGCGGTGCGCGCCCGTGCAGGTGTACGATGAGATCAAGGAGATCAGCGCCAGCCCCTTTCCTTACGCGCTAGTGACAGTCGTTCTCTGCGCCAGCGTCGCGCTCTACGCGCTGAGCCGCGTGGCTTTCGGAGGCAAGGCCTATGCGATGCAGGCGAAGGCCACAAGCCCACACAAGCCTCGCGTGGCGCGCGGCACCGCAGGGCTGCTGGTCGCGTTGCCCTTCTTGATGACCGTCGCTTTAGCGCTGACGCCCCACGTCGGAGTTGTCCTGACGAGTCTCTGTGAACCCGGCGCATGGTACCGCACGGTTTTGCCAGCCCAGTTCACCTTGGGCAACTACACCGAGGCGCTCGGCCATTCGATGACGATCAACGCCATCCGCAACAGCCTGTTCTTCTCTGCGCTGGCAGTGCTTTTCGACCTCGTCATCGGCGTCGCGGTCGCGTGGGTGGTGGTGAGGTCGCGCATCCGGACACGCGGCGCGCTGGACACCCTGTCCATGATCCCTCTAGCCGTGCCGGGGCTGGTCATGGCCTTCGGCTTCATCGCGATCAGCGGCACGCTCTCCGCGCTCCCTTGGGTCAAGGCCAGCCCCATCCTGACGGCCCTCTTCGACATCCGCACGAACCCCACGCTGTTCCTTGTGATCGCCTATGCCGTGCGCCGCCTGCCTTACATGGTGCGAGCCGCCGTGGCCGGACTGCAACAGACCTCCGTCGCTCTCGAAGAGGCCGGCGCCAATTTGGGTGCGCCGCCGCTCACGACCCTGCGGCGCATCACGTTGCCGCTCATCCTGGCGAACCTGATCGCGGGCATGCTGTTGGCGTTCGCTTTCAGCATGCTGGAGGTGTCCGACAGCCTGATGCTGGCACAGAAAATGACCTACTACCCGATCACGAAAACGATCTTTGAGCTTTTCCAGCTCGTCGGCATCGGCCGTTTCCTGGCATCGGCGCTCGGCGTCTGGTCGATGCTGTTCCTGACCGTCACCATCGCGGGCAGCAGTTTGCTGCTTGGCAAAAAACTGGGTGCCCTCTTCCGCGCCTAGCCAACTAAGCTATCACTGTCGCCCTAATGTCCAATCTGGGACTGTTTATCTGCTTGGTCTCCCGACCGGTTTTTGCTTCAATATTAAGGGTGACGGACTTACGGGGAAAACATATGCGGTACTTTATTATTTTGCTCTTGCTTGCTCTGGATTGCGGCGCCGCCGCCGCGCGCGGAGGGAACTCGGGGCCGAGTATCGCCGCGCCGCCGCGCGAGAAGACTGCGGCCGACACGGGCGCAAACATCACCTTTCCGGGACCCAAGAGCGGTTGGGGCTTTGTCCAGGCAACCAGCCCCTATTATTCGCCGCAAGGTAAGAATCTTGGAAACTTGCCCGGCGGGACGCCGTTCAAATACACCGACGTGAAAAACTCCTCGAAAAACGCGATGCTGGTCTCTACCGTAAGGCGCGGCGAAGCGTGGGAAGGCCCGTATCTGCTGGATTGTGCCGACATTGTGGCCTATGAGGGGAGTCCCGAAGCGCTGGATCGGCCGACCCTTCAGAACCTTGCCGCTTACTTTACGATTAAGGGTAAAATCGCCGATAGGAAGGCCGCGCTTGCCCAGGGCGCGCTTGCCGCCAATCCCCACTACGAGTCAGCCAGGCTGGCACAGCAGGCCTATCAGGACAGCATCGCCAAAGCAGACGGTATGGAGAAGCAGATGCGCACCCTCACCGGTGCGCGCAAGGCTAAAGCGGACGACGCGCTGCGCGCCCTAAAATATGAGCAGGTGCGTATCAAAGCCAAGGCCGACCAAGAGGCCGCCGCCTTTAAGACTTGGAAAGACACGCACCCTGGCGATCCGTCAAAGCAAACCGCCGACCCGCAATTGCGCGATCTGGAACAGGCCCTTCAGGCCGCGAAAGGTAAAGTGGAAGACCTCATTCCGCAATCGTAATACCCGCGTTTCGCACCTCGCCTTCCCAAAAATCAACAAGACAAAATCAAGCCCACCAGTTATACTGTAGCACTTAAGTTAAGTTTAATACCTATGAAAAAAAGTACACTTCTCTTCGCGAGCATAACCCTCGTCGTGATTTGCTTGGTTGTCTGGCGAGCGGGCTGGCTCCACTCTCCTAACCAACCCAAACCTCCGAGCGGTGATAACGGAAGCCTCCTGCAAGCGCGAGTTCACAGTCAGCCGCACCCCTCGCTGAGCCGCGTGCCTGCGCTGACACGCGCGGCCGCAACCGCCGCACCGCCGTCGAACACCGCAGTTAAAGCAGCCGCACTGCTGTCGGAAGAGACGTTGTCCCCGCTGCGCCGAGCCTTTGTCCCATTGCGCTTCACCGAGGATCCCCGTCTGCCGCGCGACCGTCAGGTCCTCCTCTCAAACCGCCTGGTCGTCTCCCCCGAGAAGCGCGACTTGCCTGCCGCCGCTTCGGGCGTGCAGTCGTCCACACGGCGCGGCACCACGCCGTTCATCGTGCAGTTCGCCGGAGGGGTCGACGACTCCTCCCGACAGGCGATGGCGTCCGTCGGTGCCATTGCCCGCGGCTATTTTCCCAATAACGCGCTACTGGTTGAATTGACTCCGTCCGCCCTCGCGCAACTGAAAACCGTGTCTTCGGTACAAGCGGCCACCGAATATGTGCCGTCGGATAAAATCCAACCTTTTCTCTCCTCGCTCGCCGCCGGGTTTCCGCCCTCTTCTCTCGTTCAGACCACGCTTCAGACATTGGCGCCCGAAGATGCCGAACGCGTCGCCTCCGCCGTGAAAGCCGCAGGCGGGGAAGTGATCCGCGTCTTGGCGGGCACACGCTGGGGCTCTGTCCGCGCACGACTCCCGCTCTCCTCTCTCCAGACGCTCGCGAAGCAAGGGGAGGTGCAGTGGATCGAAGAATATGTCCCGCCCGCGACATTCAACGACAAAGCTGCGATCGGGTCGCACCTTAACACAACGAATGTCTGGAGCACGTGGGGGCTCACCGGACAGGGGCAGATCGTAGGTAATGCGGACACGGGTCTCGACACCGGCAATAACGCTACACTTCACCCCGATTTCCAGAACCGCATCGTAGCCTTCATCGCACGCGGCCGCCCGGGAGACGCCTCCGACCCAGACGGCCACGGCACACATACCGCCGGATCGCTGATCGGCGATGGCACCGCCAGTTCCGGCCAATACCGCGGCATGGCATGGCAGGCACGGCTCGTGCATCAGTCCATTATGGATGCTTCTGGCACCCTAGGCGGCATTGGTGACCTCTACGAGATGTTCGCTGAAAGCTATGCCTACGGGGCGCGTGTCCACTCCGACAGTTGGGGTTCTGACACCTACGGGGCTTATGACAGCGAGTGCCGGACATCCGATCTGTTCGCATGGAACAATCCCGATCTTCTGGCCGTGTTCGCCGCAGGAAACGCCGGCACCGACGCCGACCGCAACGGAGTCGTCGACTCGGGAGCGGTGGGCTCTCCTGCCGCCGCCAAGAACGTGCTGGCCGTCGGCGCATCGGAAAGCGACCGCGCGCCGGGAAGCGGCGGATACTCGAGCTATAAATGGGGCCAAGGTTGGCCAAGCCAATATCCTGCCGCTCCCATTTATAACGATTACATATCTTACAGTGCCGCAACCTCACCTTACCGCCAAGGCATGACTCCCTTTTCCAGCCGCGGCCCGGCCCAGGACGGCCGCATCAAACCCGACGTCATCGCCCCCGGCACGGACATTATTTCCACCAAATCTTCGGTCGGCTATGCGGTCTGGGCCGACCTCGCCTCCAACTCGCGCTACTGCTTCGGCGGAGGCACCAGCATGTCGACGCCCCTGATCGCCGGAACGGTCGCGCTCCTGCGGCAGTACGCCGTCGAGCGGGGCGGCGTCACCAACCCCTCGTCCGCGCTACTGAAAGCCATGCTGATCGGCGGCAGCCGTTCGCTGACCCCTGGCCAATACGGCACAGGCGCCACCCGGGAAATCCCAGCCGCCTCGCCCAACAACGTCGAAGGCTGGGGCCAGCCGGACATTTCCAACACCGTCCACCCGACCAACCGCATGGTGCGCCTCTACGACCGTATCGCCCCCGCAACCGGCGTCACCAACACGTTTGCGATCACAGTCGCGGTCAGCAACACGCCCCTCGACGTCGCCCTCGCCTGGATCGACTATCCGGCCACCGCCGGCGCCGGCGTAACCCTCGTGAACGACTTCGACCTGCTGGTGACCGCCCCAGATGGCTCTTCGTTTTATCCAAACGCGGGAACCGCACGTGACGCTCTCAACACCGTCGAGACCTTGCGCGTCGCCGCCACCCAGGCCGGAACCTACCAAGTGAAGGTGATCGGTTACAACGTCCCCTATCCCGGCGGCACGGCGGCCCTCTATGTCCGCGGCGCCATCGACGCGCCTCCGGTGATCGTTCACACCCCTCTTGCCGCCCAGTTCAGCGGAACGGTCCCTTATCCTCTCAGCTTCCAGATCCAGAGTCTGGCCCCCCTCACCAATGGCGAGCCCCGCGCTCTCTGGGCCGCCGGAACAGCATCAGCAGCCACAGGCACCTGGCAGACCGCCTCAGCGACCTGGCTCGGGGCTTCCGCCTACCGCTCAGAAATCCCCTGCCAGAACGCCGGCACTTTTATCCACTACTATCTCCAGGTCGTCAAGGGTGCTTATGACGTGCGGCTGCCGCTGAACGCGCCCTCCACCAACACCGTCTTCTACGTGGGCCTCCCTGTCCAACTCATCGTCGACGGATATCCCGTTCGCTTCGGTACGGTCAGTCCGGCATACGGCACCAATATTGTGATCGCCAATGTTCCCTTCTCGATCAGCGCACCCGCGGCCGTCGCGCTCTCCAACGGGGTGCGGCGCGCCTGTGCGGGCTGGACCGGAACGGGCGACGTGCCCGCGCTGGGCACAACCAATACAGCGACCCTTGTTTTGACTCAGCCAAGCACCCTGACATGGCAGTGGCGTAGCGAGTATGCGTTGACCAACCGCTACCGTCTGGCAGACAGTGCTTCGGTCTTTGAAGAGGATGTCGAGTGGCACGCGGCCGGCTCGCTGGCATCCACCGAAACCGCGCTCGACCTCGGTTTCGTCAACGGCGAGCCCTATGCCCTGGAAGGTTGGTCCGTGGACGGCGCACGCTGGCCGGACGCCTCCTCCGCCTCGCCCAACCCCGCCACGGGTATCCTCATGAATGGCCCGCGCCTCGCCCAGGCAGACTACCTCCCCTTCTGGCTGGATACGGATGGAAACGGCTTAAGCGACTGGTGGGAAGCGCGTTATTTTGGCGCCGCCAGCGCCGGTATATCCGCCCTTGACGATCTGGATGGCGACGGCTGGACGAACCTCGGCGAGTTCCTTGACAACACGGATCCCAGCAACGCGGCTAGCGTCCCCACCCCGCCGACGATCAAAGTCACGCCGCTCGACCCGATACAGAGCGCCCGTCCGCCGTGGACCGTCTACGCCGATATCACCGATAACTTTGACATCGAAGTCTACAATCTGGTCTGGCGCGAACGCGGCGCAGCCAGTTGGACGACGAATACCATGACGTGGGTGGCGGACAACACCTTCGCCGGTACGATTGATCCTCCGTCCCATGGCTCGAAACGCGTCGACTATTATGTGTCTGCGGGTGACTTGCTCGGTTACTACGATCCGTCCCTTTGCTCGACCAGCCCGGTCTACAAGGTTCTGGGCGATTATGACTCGCCTTGGATGAATGTCTCGCCGGACACGTTGGGGGTTGTCAATCTCTCCAACACAGCCACCAATCTCGGTTTAACGGTCTCCAACTTCGCGGGTCCGGATCTACTCTGGACGGGCCGCGTGGCCTCTGCAGCCGCGTCTTTCGCAACAACCAATGCCGCGTGGAAACACAGTGGCGACAATGACGTCTGGTGCCTGACCACCAACCGCACCTGGAACGGCGACGCGGTCTGGTACTGCGGCAACCCCACGACCCGGCACTATCCGGACGCATGCCACGCGATGCTCGACTCGCCCCCGTTCGTCGTCGGAGCCGGCGGCGGCCTTCTTTTCCGCCAGTGGATCCAAACCGAATACGACAGCGGCAACTCGTACTGGGACGGTGCCGTGGTGCGTGTTTCGACCGACAACGGAGCGACGTTCTCGCTGGTCGAACCGACTTCCGGCTATCCCTGCCTGATCACGCCGAATCAGGATTCTCCATTTCCGTCCAATCAGCCTTGTCTGGCCGGCGACGGCACAGGCTGGGAGACGCTGCTGATCGACTTGCAGGACTATGCGGGTCAGACCGTGATCGTGCGTTTCGAATTTGGCTCTGACCATTATACCAACGAGGAGGGCTGGTATCTGGCCTCTGTCACCCCCTTCTCATTTGGCCAGCCACCCGCATCCTGGCTGTCGCCCCAAGGCGTGTGGGGCGGCCTCTTGCCGGATCTGTGGAGCGCGCCTGTCACGCTGAGCCTCAATCCCGCCGCACTTGCGTTCGACGAAGAGGCTGTCGCCTGTGTTCGGTTCGAGGGCAACGATCCGACATCCGCCCCCCTTGTGCCGCTCACCGTACGCCGCGGCCACGCCCTGTCCGTAAGCGCCACCGGCCCTGGATCGGCATCCGCAGACCGTACCTTCCTCTTCCGCCAGGACGTGGCGACCGTCACCCTGCAAGCCGATGCGGGCGCCTACATCTATGCCATCACGGTCAACGGCATTCCCCAGCCGGGAACCTACGATCTCACCACCGTCTCACGGGTGCTCACCTTCTCCGCAGTCGGCGAAGACAAAGACGTTCATGTCTGGTTCACCTACCGGACGTGGTCTCTGTCGGTGCTCACGCCGTACGGCTCAGCCAACCCTACCGTCGGCACGCACACCTACACGCACGGCACTGTGGTCAACGCCTCGGTGACGACACCCATTTCTGCGGCAGGCGGATTTTCCCAGTACGCCTGCTCTGGCTGGCTCCTCGCCGGAAGCAGCCCGAATTCCGGAACGACCGCGCAAGCCACGTTCGCCATCACCAATGACGCCACATTGACCTGGCTCTGGCAAACCAATCACTGGCTCTATGCCCTAGCAGGCTCAAACGGCACGGTGAGTCCAACAAGCGGATCTGTCTCTTATACACATCTCCGAGCCCACGAGACAGGCAGAAATCT
>CAYSXF010000105.1:0-9200 GCA_964434815.1 uncultured Lentisphaeraceae bacterium | reverse complement strand
GCAGGCGATCGCGCATTCGGCCGCCACAGAGGTCGGCAGGGTGTACACGAAAAGCTGCCCCCGCCCCAGCACGCGCCCGGATTCCACATAGTCCGCAAAGTAGGCCCGGTTGGCGGCCATGCTTCCGTCACGGTCAAGCGCAATAACACCCACGCGGCTACACATACTACCGCTTTCGTCCGGCGTCAGCCCAGCCTCTTTAAGCGCTTGGGTGATCGCATGAAAAGCCAAGCCGGATTCCGCGCTGAAACGCCCGAAATTGCGCGGCAGCGCAAACGCCCCGCCCGCGGGCACGGGCCCCGACGCAGAGCAGCAGCCTCTGCCCACCACGCTCAGCTCAATCTCACGCACCTTTTCCGTTTGAGCAAACGGCGTCAAGGAGAGAGCAAGCGCGGCATTGACCCCGCCGAAACCGGAGTTCGTCTTCAGCACCACGCCCGACGGTGACACCGGACACGCGGCTTCGGTCACCCACCCCTGCGCGTCCACCGAAGCATGCCGAAGACCCACAGTTGGCGGAAGCTGCCCCCGACGCAAGAACTCCAGAGCGAGCAGCGTCTCCGCCAACCCGGCCGCGCCCAGCGTGTGCCCCATGCCGCCTTTCACGGAGAACATCGGCAGCGCCCGCTCGCCGAAAACCCGCCTGAGCGCCAGCATTTCCATCTGGTCGTTATATACGGTTCCGGTGCCGTGCGCGCAAACAGCGGCGACTGCGTCCGGAGCGCACCCGGCCATCGCCAGCGCGGCCTGAATCGCCTCCGCCAAAGGAGCGCCGTCGCGCGAAGGCCCGGTCAAGTGGTTCGCATCGCAGGTCATGCCCCAGCCGCCGATGACGCCCAAACACGGCCGACGCTCGCACTCCGCCCGCTCCTGGCTCATCAGCAGCGCGAACGCCGCAGCGGAGCCCAAGGTTACGCCCCGGCGCTCCGCGTCGAACGGCCTGGCCCCTTCCGCGTCGACCGCCATCAGCGCGGCGAACCCCGACAGCACAAATTCAGAAATGAGGTCGCATCCCACGACCAGCGCGCACGTGGTCTCACCCCTGCCAATCGCGGAAGCCGCCAGAGCGAGCGCAGACGTCGATGACGCGCAGGCCGACGAGACCACCTGCACGGAAACGCCGGCCAGCCCGAGCGCTTCGGCAATTTGTTGCGGCAACAGCGAAATCCGGCTCGCGTCGGACGGGGACGCACCCGAAAAAACCTCTGATTCCACGCCGTCGATCTCTCCCACCGTAGTCGCCGCATACACAGCAGCGTCCGCAGGAATCGGCTCTTGGCCGGCGAATAAGTCGCGAATCAGCGCCAGCAGCCGCGACGGCTCTTCCTTCTGAATGGAAAGAACATCCCCCACGGGCAATTGCGCAAGCGCGGGCGGAAAACCGTAACCGGCAGGCCGAAACGCCCGACGCCCTTCCAGCAGTCCATCCACGCAACAGGCCACCCCGGCACCGTATGCGGAGATCAGTCCCTGCTCCACGAGCACGGCTTCGTTCAGCCTTGCAGACATGCGAACTCCCCCCGGCGCCAACGCGCCAGACATTCCGTCCAGATTTTGGGAGCCGCAAAACAGACGGCCATGCTCCTCACATCCATGAACACCTGCACCGTCCGCGCTGCGACGCGCAGCACGCCGTCCGGCCCATGCACCTGATACGAGGTGTTCAGCCGAGCCGCCTCAGTGCCGTGCAGCCGAGCCGTCACAGTCAGCCGCTCATCCAGCCGCGAAGGGTTCAAGTATTCGACTTCGTACGAAACCACCGGAGGCTGGATGCCGGCCTCAAAGAAGGCCGCGTGTGACAAGCCGCAGGCGTCGCGCAGAACAGCCGACGCTTCCTCGAAAAAAACCGTATATCTGCCGAACCAGACAATGCCCATCGGATCGACTTCGGAGAAGGCGACGCGGTGCATCACCGAAGCGTGTAGCGCCGGATAATCCGGCTCTTCGGGAAACGACAGGCCCTTGACGCGCCGACGGCTCATCTCACGCCCCCTTTGTTTTCATCCGGCACAGCCATGAAAACCAGATCCGCGATTTTCTCCGCCTCGCGGAACCAGCGCCCGCTCACCTTAATCCGCTCTGAGCCATCGTCAGCCCGGGTCGCCTTGAACGCGAACGTGATCTCTTCATCCGGAAGAACGGCCCGGCAAAACTTTACGTTCGAGAGCCGCTCCAAACGCAGCGGACGCTTCATGACGCTGGACACAAGCCTCACTGCCGTGTCGATCAAAACAACGCCTGGCAGCACGGGAGCCTGCGGAAAATGCCCGAAGAAAACGGCATCTGTCCCAGCGAAACGGACGCGCGCCTCACCGGCGTCGACACCCGGCGTGAGCTGGATCACTTCCATGCAGCCTCCTCCTGAACCCGCAGATCGAAATACCGCACGGGCTTGCGCGACTGGGGAACATACACGCGCCGCCGGATATCATCCTCGCTCGCCACGCAAACTTCGGGACGCATGCGCAGCCGCGCCTGTAGCAAGTTCTGGATCTTCTTTTTCAGCTCCGGCGCGCCCGGACTCAGTGCCACGTGGACGCGGATCCGGTCAGACGACCCTTCGCTCTCCACCTCCATGTAATACTCGCTGACTTCCGGAACGCCGTTCAGCACTTCGAAAACGGTCGCCGGGTAGAAAGTGGTTCCCTGAACTTTCAACATTTGCGCGCGCCGTCCGAGAATGGGGCTCAGCCGAGGCGACTGCCGTCCGCACGCACACGGCTCGTCGATGAAAAAGCCGATGTCGCCCGTACGGAACCGCACCAGCGGCATACCTTCGACACCCAGCGGCGTCACCACGATCTCGCCCGTCTCTCCCGGCGGCAGCACCCGGCCCGCGTCGTCGACGATCTCCAGAATCCCCAAATCCGGCGCGGCGTGCCCTCCGCATTGGGAGCCGCATTCGCAGAACGACGTGATGATCTCCGATGAGGAATAGGTTGAGAACGCCGGCGCGCCCCAGAGCGTCTCCAGCTCCAGCGCCAACGCCGTGGCTCGCAGCGACGCGTCGCGCAGCGGCTCCCCGATGCAAATCAGCCCCTTGAAGCCTTGAGGCGGCCGCCCCGACGCATGCAGATGCCGCCCCAGCTTACGCAGGAAACCGGGCACGCCCACCAAGAATGTGGGACGCATATTCGCCAGAACCGCCGCATGCCCCTCCACGAGATTGAGCCCGCTGCGCACGCTCGCGGCTCCGACAGCCTGCGCCCCGAGGCAATAGGCATAACCCGCTACGAAGCACCGGTCCATCGTGCAGGTCAGGAGCACGCGGTCCCCGCGCCCCATCCCGCACCCTTTGAAGCAGACCGCTTCATTGTAGGCGAGCCGCTCCAGATCCCGCGCCGTATACATCACGCTCGTCGGAAAGCCCGTGGTTCCCGACGACTGCACGATATCGCGCACCGCCGCGCGAGGGGCTGCCAGAAAAGCTTCGTTCTGCGACTCCAAATCCGCCTTGGTGGTGAACGGCAATGTGCTCAGCGCCTCCAGCGTAAAACGCCGCACAGAGCGCGGGATCATCCCCGCCAACGTGCGCCGGTAGAAGGGCGAGCGCAGGCAATGGCAGAGATGCCGCGCCAGAAGCGTCTCCTGCTTCGCGCGGATTATTTCCGGCGTGCTATACGCCAGGTTGAACGCTCGGCGTAACGGCTTCATGCGGGCACCTTCATACGGTCAAGTTCCTGCCGGATCAGACGGTGGACATGGTTTTTCAGGCTGAACGGCGTCATGTCCCTGAAATCCTCCCAAGCGAGTTCGGGAAGGCAACGGACCCGGACAGTCGCGGGCTCAAGCACCACGGAGCCCCGCGCCGGCGAACGCTCGTTACCGGTGATGCACATCGGAACCAGCGGCGTGCGCGTGGCGAGAGCCAGCCGAAACATCGCCCCGTGAAAAGGCCCCATGGGCCGCTCGCCCGCCCGCGTGCCCTCGGGAAACGCCACGATCGAGATGCCTTCCGACAACAAACCGGAGGCCGCCTCATGGAACGCCTCCGGCGCCATCGCGCGGATATTCAGATAGCCCGCCCACCGCGCGAAGATGCCCCAGACCGGCAATTTGAACGGCCACAGGTTCACCACCTGCACCGTCGCCTCGGGCAGCAGCGCAACGAGAAAGGGGTCGGACGAGGAGACATGGTTCGACACGAAGATCCGCGCTTTTCGCGGCGACCGGACGGGTGATTCGTAGACGATGCGGGTGACGGGACGCGCCAGGCCGCAGATCACGCCGTATCCGTACCAGGCGATCATCCGCCGGAACCGGCGCATGTTTTCGCGATGTGGGGCGAAAGGCGCGCCCAGCGCGACAATCAGAGCCAACAGCGGAACCGCCGCCAGGGTGTAGGCCACCAACAGCGGGTAGAACACGAACGCATAAAGAATGGCGACGCCCCGCTTCAAGCACCCTTCTCTTTCTGGATGGCCGCGATAAAGGCGTACACATCGGCCAGCGTGCGAATGGTTCTGACACGCTCATCGTCGCGGATCTGCACGGCGAACTTCTTCTGAATCGCCACAACCAAATCTACCGTGTCGAGGCTGTCCAAGCCCAAATCAAGAAAGATGTTGGCTTCAGGAACCAGGCGCTCGGGCTCGATCTCGAAGGACTCCGCAAAAACGTTATTGGTGATCGAAACGATCTCATCTTTCGTCATACGCACTCCTCGTTCAATTTCGGTACCGTCTCACACGTCATATCCGGCACACCAGCGAAGCGTTGATTCCGCCGAACGCGAAACTGTTCTTCATCAAGCAGCGCGCCGCGGTCGGCTCAATCGCCGTGACATGCCGGACGCCCTTGCACTCCTCCGCCACATTCTCAAGATTCCGCGTCGGATACAGTCTTCCGCGCCTCAAACCCGCAACCGCAGCAATCAGTTCAATCGCGCCTGATGCGCCGAGCGTGTGGCCCAGATTCCCTTTGAGGCTGCTCACCGGAACTTGCTCTCCCAGCACCGACCGTATTGCAGCAACCTCTTCGCCGTCGCCCTGCAACGTCGCTGTCGCATGCGCGCTCACGTACTGCACGTCCGAAGGCGCGCACCCCGCATCCGCCAGCGCAGCGCTCATGCACCGCGCGATCCCCTCGCGGTTGGACTCGCTGATGTGCGACCCACCGCTGCATGTGTGGAAACCCAGAATCTCCGCGTAGACCGTCGCGCCGCGGCTCAGCGCCCGCTCGCGCTCCTCCAGAAACAGGATGCCCGCGCCCTCGCCGCAAACCAGCCCGTCGCGCGCCGCATCGAACGGACGCGACGCCGCGTCGGGCCGATCGTTGTATCCCATCGAGGCAGCCATCAGCATATCGAACGATCCCGTCACCGTCGGGTGCAGCTCTTCCGCTCCACCGCAGAAGACCGCATCTTGCCGCCCCGACCGGATCAGGTCGAACGCCGTGCCGATCGCCTGCAGTCCCGAAGCGCACGCCGCATTGGTCGAAAGCAGCACGCCCTGCAACCCTAAGTACTGCGCCAGGTTCATCGCCACCGTGTGGGACAGGCACTGGAAGAATTGCATGGACTGCAACTGCGAGAAGTCATGCTCTGGCAGCATCGTCTCAAAGACGTTGTTCAGCGTGATGGCGCTTGCCGTCGTAGATCCCGCGACGCACCCCACGCGTCCGCCACCGAGCGAGCCAGCCTCGCATCGCGCGTCTAAAAACGCCTCCATTGCGGCCTGCGCCGCAAAGATGCTCATGCGCCCCATGGACCGGCGGTTCTGCCGCGGAATCGCCTTCTCGTTCTTCAGCTCGGCCGGTGCCGCGATCAGGCTTCGAAGCCCCTTGTAGGCTGCCCACTCCGGCATCCTGATGATTCCGTGACGGCCAGCATCCAACGCCGCCGTCTGCTCGCCCACGTTTCCGCCGATCGGCGAAACCACACCCATTCCTGTGATCACAACCCGTTTCATCTGTCAGTCAGCTTGCCCCTTGAAAACTTTCTTGTCGAACTCGTCCTTGCCCACCATCTGCCGGACGACAAACACACCCGACATCATCGCCCCCATCACTCCCGGAAGCAAGGCGCTCTGCCCGGCTGCATACAGGTTCCGGCCGGGCAACCGGCCGAACAAGCCATACTGCCCCACTTTCTGCATGATGCCATAGGCGCTTCCGCACGGCGAATACAGGTAATCCCTGAACGTCAGCATCGAAGCCGTGTCCACCCACCGGACGCGGTCCGCATACTGCACGAAGCGTCCCAGACGCGACAAGATCGATTCCGCCCGACGCCTTTTATACTCGCCATATCCTTCAGGCCTGCGCCCGACCTGTGAATGCGTCCATGATACCACATCCTGAGCGAAAGACAACTCCAGCGCCGAAATCGAAGGCGGCGTGCCGGCCGCAGCGTTGCCTGGCACCTCGATCACCACCAGAGGCCGCTCGCCTGCCGCTGCAGGATTCATCATCGCATCGAAATCGGTGTCTGGAAACTCGGAGAAAATGGACCTGGCGAATCCCGGGACCGGAGCGTCCCCCTCAACGACCCCATACGCGACCAGAAAGCCAACCGACGGTTCAAAGGCCCGGACGCGTTCACGAAACGCCGGAGACGGGCGCACCGGCGTCAGCAGCTCGAGAATCTGTGTCGGATCGATCGTGAGCAGGCACCGCTCGAAGGCGACCGACCGCCCGCCCGAAAAAACCGCCTCGTGGGGCTGCCCGTCTTCCATCTTGCTGAATGACTCAAGCCCGCATCCGCAGCAGATATCCACGCCTTCGCGGACCGCCGCTTTCGTCAGTGCCTCCGCCAGCGAATCCCCCCCGCCCACGATGCCGCCGACCGACTGATGCATCCCGTACGCCACCCGCGCGTGGGCCGCAAAGGAGACTTGGGAGGGCGGGGAACCGTGGCACATCGCGAACGCGCAGATCGCCCCTTTTAGAACAGGATCGCGGAAACGGCTGTCCAGAACCGACCGCAGCGAGACGAAATCCTCCTCGATCATCCCGAAGGTCGTCAGCGGCTGCCCGACGCTCATGCCCATCGTCCGGTCGGCAACCGAACGCAATGTCCGGAAATACCACGCGACCGCGTCTGCCTCTTTGGGGAAGCGCGCCTGCCAATGGGCGCACGCCCGCTCGACCCCGATCGGAAGGTCGACCTCCTCGCCCTGTTTCGAGAAGATGAAACGGTGCGAACACGTCTCGTCGTAGGGAGACAGCGACACTTCGTCGCGCACGCCTAACTGCACCAACAGATGATCGAACAGTTCTCCGGGAAGAACGCTTCCCGTGAAATGGAATCCGGTGTCGAAGGACACGCCGCCGCGCCGGAACCGCCGCAGCCCGCCGCCCGGCGCGGGTGCGCGGTCGACCAGCAGAACCGACCGGCCGAAACGGGCCAATAAGAGAGCCGCCGTCAGACCTGCCGTGCCCGCGCCGACCACCACGTCGTCGTATCTGTTCCGGCTCGGTCCGCTCATACGGCCATGCCGCCATTGACTCCGATGACCTGCCCATGCACGTACATGTGCGGCTCAGCGCAAAGGAAATTCACGACGGATGCAACCTCCTCGGCCGTCCCGAACCGGTGCAGCGGGATCAGCGGCAGAACCTGCTCTTTCGGAATGCCAGCCGTCATCTCAGTCGCAATCACTCCGGGCGAGACCACGTTGACGAAAATGTTCTTGCGCCCGACCTCGCGCGCCAGCGCCCGCGCCGCGCCGATCAGCCCCGCCTTGGACGCCGCGTAATTCACCTGTCCCGCCTGGCCTAACTGGCCGGAGATCGATGAGATCACAACCACGCGCCCGCGCTTCATCCGGATCATCTCGAAGATGACCGGCTTGGCAACATTGAAGAACCCGTCCAAGTTGGTGTGCAGGACAGCGTCCCACTCTTCGTCTAACATGAAGGCGAGCAGGTTGTCCCGCGCGATACCTGCGTTATAAACCAGCACGTCCGGGCAGCGTTCCTGCACCAGCGGTGCCAGCGCCGCACGCGCCGCCGCGCGGTCCGCCAGATCGAAAGCCAGCAGGCGGCAGACGCGCCCCTGGGCCTCAACCGCCGCCTGCACCTCTTGCGCGGCAGCGTGGTTCGACTGATACGTCAGCCAAATGTCGAAGCCCGAGGCAGCCAGACGTCCGACGATCGCCCGCCCGATCCCGCGGCTGCCTCCAACGACAAGCGCAACCTTGTTTTCTTCACCCATACATCCAGTCCCATGTGTCAAAATCGATCCTTTAACTTCACTTTTTGAGCATTATATCAGCGGTTTTGTTTTTATCAAACGAATTACGGAAGAGCGGTCATCTTCGGAGACACCGGTTTAAGACAGGGAGGGAAACGCACGAGAACGGTTTCGATCGCGTGATGCCCCAGCGGCAAACGCAACATGTTTCCTTGAATCTCGACCGGTTCACACGGATCTTCGATAAGTGTAGCGCGTCGTACGTCCGTTATGGGCCGGAACCATTCAAGAGCCGAGCGGCTGTCGCGCCCCTCCATTTCCACAAGCCGAACCACGACGCTATCGTCATCCTCCGCCTTTTTGACCGTGCAGACCTTTGCGTTGGACGTCTTTTCTGACAGTGCAAGAAACGCCAGCGAGGGCGGCAGCCGTCCGCCGGTTGCAGCCGCCCCGCCCAACACCGTTTCGAACGGGTAGTTGACCGCAGTTCCCTGCCGCCAGCCTTGGCGCCAGTCGCCCTTATGCGAGGTGAGAGAGAAGCGGTAACGGTGGTCGCCCGCTTGGGGATACCAGACGCCTTCGCCGTTGCAACTTTTGCGCGAGGCCAACAGAACCGGCTGCAACACGACGTCCGCCGATGTGTTCGTCGTGGGGTCTTGCCAGTCGAAGACCGACACGTCGGCGCTCAGCGTCACCCCGCCTTTTTCGTCGCTTGCGTCCACGAAATTCTGAAGCTCGCGCGGCCGGATCTCGGAGCACTTCTCGTAATACGTCAATTTGCCATACGCGTGTCCGCCCGTGGTCGGGATCTCATCCTTGCCGATCTGAACAACGCCCATCGGCACCTCGTACGTGATAGACGCCTTCTTCAGCGCCAGCGGCAAAGCCAGTCTGTTTATCGTCAATGCACTTACAGGCGCGCTGATACGCCGGATTGACACCGGCGTGGGCGCCAACAGCAAAGCCGACAAAAACGGCCTGGGCAGCGTGCGGGTGATTCGCAACACCGCACGTGAAATCGTCGCCGCATATGCGGGCGATTTGAAGGGCAATATGTGGAAGTTTG
>CAYSXF010000104.1:0-9205 GCA_964434815.1 uncultured Lentisphaeraceae bacterium | reverse complement strand
GATTGGGGTTGTGCCAGAGCATGTCGTTCGACCAGCCGATGTGGAACAGGGTTGGCACGAGTTGGAGATGGAGTTCATCCGCGAGGCGCTTCACACGCGCTACATTGTTGAAGTAGGCCTTCTCCATGCCGCCGAGATCGCCCAGCCGCGCGAATTTCGAGTCCGTCAGTAGCACATGCGTGTAACCGGACGCAGCCGCCCGCCGCCACACCTTCTCCAGCGTGGTGACATTGTCCGCGACTTGCAGGTTGACCGGATAGCACAGCCACAGCTCGCGAATCTCCTCTGCCCGTCCGAACAAAGCCGAAAAGCAAAGGGTCGCCATCGCATAACCGCCCAACCACAGAGTTCGCATCGCCCGCTCCTCCATTGATTACTTTCTGATAGTCTATCTGCAATATGAAGGAGGAACAAGGCTGAAGAAAATGGCATATCGAAGTAAAATCGTGCGTGAAGCTAGATTTTTTCGTTTTGCGATTGCAAATTCAAAATCGGCGGTATAAATTATCAATAAATCTGAAGTGCATAACTTGACATTTCATTACGAGATTGTAATGAAGCCGGGAGATCAAGGGTACAAGCGAAGGTGAGTTCACCCAGCGGCGTCAAGCGGATGGCGAACCTGATAGATAGAAGGAGACGGCGCTATGATGGTAAGCAGACGTTCATTTCTGGAATATTGCGGCCTGACAGCGGCCTTTCTCGGAATCAGCTCTAAGCTGGGCATGCTGGGCGAGGCGCTGGCGGCACCGACCGCCCCCTCGGTCATCTGGCTGCACGGAAGCTCGTGCACGGGATGCTCAGTTTCGTTCCTAAACCGCATTGCCGCCACAGCCCCGACCACCGTGGCGGACGTCCTGACCGGCGCAGTCAACCTGGTCTACCACGCCACCCTGATGACACCGGCCGGTGATGCGGCGGTCTCCGAGCTGAAGCGGGTGTATAACAGCGGCAACTACGTGCTGGTGCTGGAGGGTGGTGTGCCCACGGCCTTCCACGGCGGCGCCTGCGTGGTTTTCAGCCTGAACGGCGTGGAGACCACCTACATGCAGGCGGTGCAGGAAATGTCGGCCAAAGCGCTGGCGGTCGTCTGCGTGGGCACGTGCGCCTCGTTCGGAGGCATCCCCGCCTCGGGCAGCAACCCCACCGGCGTCGTGAGCGTGGGCCAGTTGACGGGCCGGGCCACCATCAACATCTCCGGATGTCCGGCCAATCCGGACTGGGTTGTGTGGGCGATCGTGCAACTGCTGACAGGAACACCCGTGGATCTCGACGAGGACGGACGCCCCATAGCACTGTACTCGAAGAACCTCGCAGGTGCGGACACCTCGGCACTCATCCACGACAAATGCCCGCGCAACAGAGACCCCGACATCAACCCGGAGGCTCCGGCCGAGGCTACCTCATTCACGGCGTGTGACGGCCGCTGCCTGATCCAACTCGGCTGCCGCGGCCCCTTCACCAAGGCGCGCTGCAACGGCTACTGGAACATCCTCGCCACCGACCCTACCGACCCGCCGGACGACCGGTGGCGCAACAACTGGTGCATCGGCGTCAACGCGCCGTGCCACGGCTGCGTCGAGAAAACGTTCCCGGGACCCCAATCGTTCTATACGCCCTATACGCCCAACGTATAATATATATAGCCGTCTGGCCCGCTCGCGGACACCCGGCAGAAAGGACTCCGAGTTATGCCTACCATCGTAGCAGCGATTGACCCCGTGACACGCATCGAAGGTCACCTCAAAGTGGATGTCGCCATCGACACCGTCGGCGGCGTCCAGAAAGTAACGGACGTGCACACGATCGGCACGCTTTTCCGCGGCTTCGAAAAAATATTGGAGGGGCGCGACCCGCGCGACGCGCCGCTCATCACCTCGCGCATCTGCGGCGTGTGTCCGACCTCCCACTCCATGGCCGCCGTTTTGGCGCTGGATCCGGTTTCCGGCATCGCCATGTCCACGGCCGCCCGCCACCTGCGCAACCTGGTGCACGGCGCCTGCTATCTGGAGTCGCACATCCTGCACTTCTACCTGCTCTCCCTGCCCGACTACATCCACGGGCCCGGCATGCCGCCCTGGACACCGGGCTTCGAGATGGACCGGCGCGTGGACAAGGCTTCGGCGGACGTTCTCCTGAGCCATTATTTGGAAGCGATCACCCTGCGCCGCCGCTGCCACGAAATGGGCGCCATCTTCGGAGGCAAGCTGCCGCACTCCCCCGCCTACCTGCCAGGCGGATTCACGGCCGTGCCGACGCAGCCGAACATGGACACCTTTTTGGCCACGCTGAACGACATTATCGCGTTCATCGAGACCCGCTACCTGCCGGATGTCGACCGGCTGTCGACGCTCTACAGCGACTACTTCTTCATCGGCCGCGGCTACGGCAACCTGCTCTCGTACGGCGCGTTCGAGCTGGACAACGCCGGAACGACCAAGCTCTTCCAAGGCGGACGCATCGTGAACGGCGCCGGCGCGGTCCAGCCCACCGACCCTGCTGCCATCACCGAAGACGTGACGCATGCCTGGTTCAATAACGCCGACAACAACCTCAACCCGGCCGTCGGCGAGACCAACGCCCAATACCCCAAGAGCGGCGGCTACTCGTGGCTCAAAGCCCCGCGTTACAACGGCGCGCCTTACGAATGCGGACCGCTGGCGCGCATGTGGGTCAACGGCGAATACACCAACGGCATCTCGGTGATGGACCGCATCCGCGCCCGCGCCCAAGAAGCCCACAAACTCGCGCTCGCCATGAAGACCTGGCTGACCGGCTTTAGGGCCGGCGCGGTGGTCGTCAAAGGCGACTGGGCCGCACCGCAGAGCGCCACCACCATGGGTCTCACCGAAGCCCCTCGCGGAGCGCTCGGCCACTGGGTCAAAATTGAGAACGGCGTCATTGCCAAGTACCAGGTCATCACTCCGACCTGCTGGACGATCTCGCCGCGCGACGGGGCGAACCAGCTCGGCCCGCTCGAGAAGGCGCTGATCGGCACGCCCGTTGCCAACGCGAGCCACCCGGTCGAAGTCCTGCGCGTGATCCACTCGGTCGACCCCTGCCTCGACTGCGCGACGCACGTCATGCACGCCGAGGAGGCCGACAAAAAATGGAGGAGCGAATGAAACGCACAATCGTCATCCTCGGCATCGGCAACCTCCTGATGTCCGACGACGGCGTGGGCGTCCACGCCGCCCAGTCGCTCGCTTTAAATCCTCCTCCCGGAACGGAGGTGATCGACGCGGGCACAGACATCCTGTCGACGCTGCCCTATCTCGAGAAGGCCACGCACGCGCTGATCATCGACGCCGTCCGCGCCGGCGGCAAGCCGGGCACAACATACAATTTCGCTGAAGACGAGCTGTCCCATCGGCTCGACACGCCCACGGCGCATGCAGTCAATCTGTTTGCAAGCCGTCACCTTCTTCCGTCCGGCACGCCTTGGCCCGTGATCCGGGTTCTCGGCATAGAACCCGCGTCACTCCACTACGGCATGACGCTCTCACCTACCGTAGCAGCCAAGCTTCCGGAGATCGAGGAACGCTGCCGCGAAATCGCCGCCGCCTGGAACAACGAAACCCTTCACCCCTAACCCGGCAGGTCAACATGAAAAACAGTCGCTTCCTCCGTCCCCTTCTCTTGACCGTCGCTCTGACCGCCTGCGTGAACCACGCAACCGCCCAAAGCACCGACGGAACGGTGACATACACCGTAACGACGCTCAATTACAGCGCCAGCCACGCGCCCAACAATGTTACGGCGGTATGGGTTGTGGACAGCAACGGGAAATTCGTCAAAACCCTCTGCCGCCATGCGGCTACGCGCATCGCCTACCTTTACAAGTGGATCGCTGATCGCGGCACCTACACGGGCGTGGACGGCGTGACTTCCGCGACCCTCACCACCCAGCCGCAAACCCACCCCGTGACGTGGGACTGCCGCAACACCAACGGCGTGCTCATGGCGGACGGCGTCTACACGTTCCGCGTCGAATACACCAGCGCGAATGCGCAGGGGCCCGTTTGCAGCAACATCTGCTCTTTCGTCAAAGGTACAGGCAACACGGTATCAAACTATCTGACGTATTACAGCCTCGGCGGTACCTTTACGAACATGTCGCTGACCTACAAGCCATATTCCGAGATTGCGGTCAACAATCTCACGCCCGCGTCGGGCCTCATCAACTCCAGCATACCCGTCGTAGTCACAGTCACCAACCAAACGCTCAACGCGGCCGCCTTCACGGTCGCAGTCAGCAATCTGACGCCCTCGGCCGCGCTGATCGGTTCGGCGACCGTTCCTAGCCTCGCAGGCAAGGGCACGACCAACATAACCGTCAACTGGAACACGGCCGGGCTGACGGCCGGACCCTATTCCGTTCAAGCGACGGCCAGCACGATGATCAACGAGACCAACACGGCAGACAACGTCAAGGCCGGCACGGTGACCCTCTCCGCGCCCGAGTCGGGCGATATCGACATCTTATCGCTCACACCTGCGGGCGGGCTCGCAAACGCCAGCCTAGCCATGCAGGTTCGCATCACGAACATGATGTCCGGTGCCGCAGGGCCCTTCACTGTCTCCCTCAGCAACGTGACCGCAAGCGCGGCGCTCATCGCTTCGCAGCCGGTCACCTTACTCGCGGGCCGCGCCGCCACCAACGTGTCCCTCACATGGAACACGGCGGGGCTGCCTGCAGGAACGTATCAGGTTAAGGCCTGCGCAACGCCGCTCACCAACGAGACCAACACGGCGGACAACCAACTGACTTCCGCCGTCGCCCTGCGCGACGTCATCCACGATCTGTCCATCAGCGCGGTCAGAATCTCCGGCATGGTTCCTCCGAACGTGACCAGCAATGTCGTCATCGCAGTCACCAACCGGGGCGATCTGAGCGAAAGCTTCACGGCCTCCCTGCGGGACGTCACCGCCGCGCCGCTCGTCATCGGCACCAAGGCCACCAACCTGGCGTCCCTTGCGAGCGTGAACGTCACGATCCCATGGAGCACCACCAACGCGCCGCTGGGCTACCACACCCTCGAAGGCAGCGTCACGGTGGTGGCTGGCGAAACAAGCACGCTGGACAACACCAACATTGTTTCGGTGATCGTCGCCGCCGGCCTGACCACGAATTCGCTGGTCACCAAAAGCGCGGTCTGGAAGGTTCTCGACCAAGGCCTCGACATCTCCGGAGCGCCGTGGAAAAAGGCCGACTACTTCGACGGCTTCTGGACGTCGGGCCCCGCCCCGCTGGGCTACGGACTCACGAACATCGCCACCGTCATCGGTTACGGCGGCATCTCCACCAACCGGTATGTGACCACCTACTTCCGCAGCGAATTCACCATGGATGCGGTGCCGCTAACCATGACCGGACGCATGATGCGCACGCACGGAGCCATCCTGTACCTGAACGGCACGGAGATCGCACGGCAGAACATGCCCGCAGACCCGGTCAGCTACAGCACACTCTCATCCGGCATGGTCACTGGCGCGAATGCCACCAACTACTTCGGCTTCACGATCCCCACCAACGCGCTGACGGTCGGGCGCAACCTGTTCACCGCCGAGCTGCATTTGGCGGCAGTCACCAACACGACCGCCGGGTTCGCCGTCGAGCTCACGTCCGTCAACCCGACGATCCCCGCCACGAACGCCGTCAATCCTTCGGCGCTCACTCCCGACGGCGGCGCGCAGTCCGGCGACAGGCCCGGCGTCTCCGTCACGCTCGTCAACGCGGGCAACGTGACGGCCACGTGCCTTGTGCTAATCCGCGACGCCGCCACCGGCGCGGTGCTCGGCTCCCAGACCGTCGGGCCGCTCATTCCCGGCGAGACCGCCACCGTCAGAATCATCCTCACGACGTTCGGAGCCACGACCGGCAGCCGCACCCTTCAGGCGGTCACGGTCGTCAACAACGTCACCAACCTCGCGACCGTCGCAACCAGCCCGTTCACGCTCGCCGCGCCCGACTTCACGCCGCGCGCCGTGGCGGCTGCGGGCTCGATCGGCGGGCGCTGTAACGCGGTGGCTGTCTCGGGCGGCACGGTTTTTCTCGGCTGCGGCGCAACCCTTGAGGTGTGGGACGCAGCCAACCCCGCCTCGCCGGTCCGCAAGGGCATGCTCCGCCTGCCCGGCATCATCGAAGATCTCGCAGCCTCCAATGCCTGGGTGTACGCGGCCACGGGCGCCGCAGGCGTGCAGATCGTCGACGCCTCTTCGCCCACGCAACTGCTGCACCGCGCCACCTTCGACACCACGGGGCACGCGCGCCGCATCGCGCTCGCAGGCACCTTGCTCTACGTGGCCGACGCCCTAGGCGGCGTGCGGGTGCTCAACGTGACTTCTCCCGCCTCGCCGACGCTGGCGGGCGCCTACCAGACCGCCGGCCCCGCGCAGACCGTCACCTTCGCTTCGCCCAGACTGCTGGTGCTCGACGGGCAGTGCGGCCTGCAGAACCTGCACGCCGCCAATCCCGCCGCGATGAGCGTCACCGGCACGTATAGCCAAGTGACCGCCGGCCTGGCCCTGACAGCCGTCTCCGGCGCGGCGCTGGTTGCTGACGCCAACGGCGGCCTGTTCCGGATCAGCACGGCCACTCCGTCGAACCTCATTGTTGCGACGAACACGCTCCTGCCCGCAGCCGGCCGCAGCCTCGCGGTCTCCGGGAACGCGCTCTACGTCGCCGCAGGGGCTCAAGGCGTGCTGACCCTCGACGCGACCACGCTAGAGCTGAAGGCCGCGAATGACGTCGGCGGCGAGGCCTCGTCCGTCGCCGTTTCAGGCAGCACGCTCTACGTCGCCGCAGGCTTCGCGGGGTGCCAGGCGCTGAACATCGCATCGCCGCTGGCTCCGCAACCGCTGGGGCTTTTCCGCACGGGCGCCCGCCCCGTGGACGCGGCGGCAGCCGGCTCGACGCTCTATGTGGCAGCCGACGAGGGCGGGCTCCAGATACACAGCCTGCAGAATCCGGCCCTGCCGGCGCTGCTGGGCTCCGTCACCTCGGTCAGCAATTCGCGCTGCGTGGCCGTCTCGTACCCGAACCTCTTTGTGGCGGACGGCCTCTACGGACTCAAGGTCTTCAACATCGCCAATCCAGCGGCCCCCGTCTTGCACGGCAGCTATGCGGCGTCCGATCTGTCGCACATCCGCCGGCTCGCTCTCGCTGGCGACCGTGCGGTCATCACTGACGGCCGCAAGATCCAGTTGCTGTCCGTCGCAAACCCGGCCGTGCCCGCGCTGCTTGCGACGCTAGAGCCCGGCGGATTCGTCTTCGACCTCGCGGCCATCCCCGGCGAGGTCTACGCGGCCTGCGGCGGCGCGGGAGTCAAGGTGCTGCGCATGGACGCGCTCGGAGCCGATAACACGGTGCTCACGCCCGGCCCAGCAACAGCCGTCGCAGTGATCAGCAACCGGCTCACGGTCGCCTGCGGCCCGGGCGGCTGGCTGACCCTGAACATCGACAATGCGGCCAACCCCGTATTGGTGAAGGCGACAACGGGAACAACCGTCTTTGACGCTACGGCGGCCGGCTCGCTCGTCTACCTCGCCGACGGCTCGCGCACGACACAGGTCGCGAACGTGTCCGCACCGCTGACGCCGGTTCTGAGCGCCGCTTTCGGAAGCCTCACAGGTGCCCTGCGCGTGCGGGCAGCGCAAGGCCTGATGCTCGCGGCCGAAGACGAGGCCGGCATGGCGATCCTGAACGCCAGCCCCGGCGACATCAACCTGAGCGGCATCCCCGACGCCTGGGAGCAGCAGATCGCCAGCGCCAGCGTGCTGACAAACGGCCCCGTGCGTTCTGTGCTGGACGTTGACCCGCAGACGGTTGGTCCGAACGGCTTCACGTACTACCAGAGTTACTTGGCAGGCCTCACGCCAACAAACCCGAACTCGGTGCTGGCCATCAGCGCGGTCACTTCGGTTCCGAACGTCAGCGGGCAGATCGCTGTTCGCTGGTACAGTGTGGCTGGCAAGCGCTACACCCTTTACAAGAGCTTGGCCCTGACAGACGGGTTCACAGCCATACCCGCAGCCACCGGCATTGTCGCAACAGGTGCCGAGACCACCTACACCGATACGGTGGCGACCGCACACGCGTTCTACATGGTTGTGCTGACGCCTTAGGGAAACCGCAGACTCGCTTGCTGCGAGGCTTTTGGCGACCTGAATCAACCGGCGCTTGCCGTCGCGGCAGGCTCGGCGATGCCGAGTTCGATGGCATAGCGCGTCAGTCCCGCCGTGTCGTGGATGCCGAGTTTCTCCATGAGGCTGTAGCGGTGCTTCTCGGATGTCTTCGTGCTGATGCCCAAGGAATCTGCGATCTGCTTGTTGAGGAGCCCTTCGGCAATCAGCTTCAGCACCTCGATCTCGCGCGGGCTCAAATCGACAACCTTCTTTGCGTTGCGTCCCGCAAGCGGCACCGCGTGGCCAGGCTTGGCGCTGGGCGGAGGGGTGATCGACGGATCGAGAAATCGGTTGCCCTGATACACTTCCCGGATCGCCTTGGCCAGGATGAGCACTGACGTCTTCTTGATCAGGTAGCCCATGGCGCCGAGCGAGAGCACCTGTTCGATGCAGGCCGGGTTGCTGAAGGCCGAGAGAATCAGCACGCGGGTTTCGGGCGCGGTCTGCCGGATCTGCCGGGTGGCCTCCACCCCGTTGAGCAGCGGCATGGCCACGTCCATGACGACCACGTCGGGATGCAACTCTTCGACGAGCTTGACCGCTTGGACGCCGGTCTCGGCCTGACCGACGACCCGGATGTCGCTCTCGGCCTGTAGGAGTGCGTTGAGCCCTTCTCTCACAACGCTGTGATCATCCGCCAGCACGACAGTGATTTTCTTCATGTCAACTCCCTTGTTTCCAATTGATATTTCAGTTTTAACACAAACCCACCTCAACGACAATTGCAGAACACGCTTTCAGGCGGTAGGAGTACTCCCCATAGCAGATACTCACCGCCTCGCGTATTCTTTGCGCCATGAGATCAGAGGCGTCACATTCTCCCCGCAAAATTGCACAGTTCCCGTTATCTGGCGACATACCTGCGCACACGTTCAGGCTACCCATACTGCCCTATCCGCATCAAGCGCTAGAGCCCTACGTGTCCGCAAATACGATGCGCCATCACTATGACAAGCATCACCGCTCGTATGTCTGTCTCTTATACACATCTCCGAGCCCACGAGACAGGCAGAAATCT
>CAYSXF010000103.1:0-9248 GCA_964434815.1 uncultured Lentisphaeraceae bacterium | reverse complement strand
CCAGCCAAGAAACCCGACCCCAACTTCATCGCTACGCCCGCCGACCTCAAGGCCCGCATTCCGTCTCAACTACATATCACCAAACCCGACTTCGTGGTCTTCGTGCCGGAGATCACCGACACCGGTGTCAACGACACAGGCAACGAGCATTTCCTCGTTTTCGACGGTCCCGACGGTTCGCTCATGGCGGTCTGGACGCAGAGTTCCGCAGAGTCGCAGCCCGACCAGCATATCGCCTTCGCACGCAGCGCCGATGAAGGCAAGACGTGGACCAAGCCGCGCATCATCGCTGGCCCCAAGAAACCCGGCGACGGCTTCATGGCAAGCTGGGGTTATCCGCTCGTCAGCAAGTCCGGCCGCATCTACGTCCTCTACAGCCAGCACATCGGCCGAGTCGACAACTTTCCGCACCACACCGGCTGGCTGCACGGCATCCTCAGCGATGACAACGGCGCAACCTGGTCCGCGCCGCAGAACATCCCGATCCCGCGCAGCATACGCGACAATCCCGACCCGACTATGCCGCCCAACATTCTCTGCTGGCAGAAGCCCAACCGCCTCGGTAAGGACGGCAAGTACTTCGCGGGCGTCACGCGCTGGACCAGCTTCGCCGTGACTCCCAATCCGACCAAGTCGTGGATCTCCGCCGACTCGCATGTCGAGTTCATGCGGTTCGAAAACGTGGACGCCAACCCCGAAGTCAAAGACCTCAAGATCAGTTGGTTCGCCACGAACGAGAAGGCCCTCTCCGTGCCGTTCCCCGGCCACCCCGAGGTTAGCGCCTGCCAGGAGCCGACCGTTGTGAAGCTGCCGGACGGACGCCTTTTCTGCACCATGCGCACCGGCTCAGGCAGCCCCTACTGGAGCGTCAGCGCCGACATCGGCGAGACGTGGACCCAGCCTCGCCCCCTCCTGCGCAAGGACAACGGCGCGCCGCTCCTGCAGCCGCTCTCGCCCTGCCCGATTTACGACGTGGGCGGCAACACCGCGGGCAGCGGCCACTACGTGCTCTTCATCCACAACCACGACGGACACTACAAGAACTATGGGCCGACGGACACCAGCGACCACCGCAGGCCGATCCACATCGTTCACGGCACCTTCAAGGCGGGCGCGGATCAGCCGGTCTGGTTCGACGAGCCCCAGCTCTTCTTCGACCACGACGGCGTGAGCCTCGGCAAGCCCGGCACCAAAGGCCGCACCGACTTGGCGCTCTACTCCAGTTTTACCGTCCGCAACGGCGTTCCGGTGCTCTGGTATCCGGAGCGCAAATTCTTTCTGCTCGGAAAAATAATCCCGAAACTGTGACCGTCTCAGCATTGGAGGGCGAGTGTCCTCACGAGCCGTTTCGCTAGGCTTCGTGCGGCTCGCGAGGACGCTCGCCCTCCAGGCTCAATTTCATGGCACGCTCTATCCATTGCATTCTGCTCGCCCTCGCAGCCTCGCCGCTCCTCGCCGCTGACGCGCCTTGGCGTGGCTATGCCGTCTACCAGCCGACCATCGAGCGAGCGGTCGTCTGCGACGCGGCAGACCAGCCGCTCCGCTACAACCACGACAGCAGCGTCGCCTGGTTCGGCGACCGCTGGTTCTGCCTCTGGAATGCCAACGCCATTCCCGAGGAGGGAGAGCCGGGCCAGCTCAACTACGTCAGCACCAGCCACGATGGGCTGACGTGGTCCGCGCCGCGTCCCGCTTTTTCCGATCCCGGCCTCTGCGTTAATCCGGTGCCCTGCCTCAAAGGCACGCAGTGGCAGCCGAACCTTCTTGTGGTTAAAGATCAGTTGTGGTGCCTCTGGAGTCAGAACTCGAAGGACGAACATAACGGCTGCTATCTGTCTGTGTTGGCGACACCCGGCGGCCTCTGGACGAATCGTCTGCTGACCTGGAACGGCAAGGCCGATCCCGTCATCGATGGCAAAGCGTTCCGGCTTTTCCCCACGCAGAGCCCTGTGCAGTTGAGCACCGGCCGCGTGCTCGCCCCGGTCACGATGATGGGGCCGCTCTCCGCCAATGCCCCCGCAGGAAAGACAGGCTGGCAGTGGCTCGAGAAACGCAACAGCGTGCTTTACACCGACGATAATGGCACAACGTGGCGAATCTCACCCGGCACAACGCTGCCCGGCCTCGACTGGCGGCAGTGGGAGCCCACCGTCTTCGAACAGCCGGACGGTTCGGTCATGATGTTCGCGCGCAACAATCTCATCCCCGCTTTCGAAAAAGCCGACATGAAAGCCGCCGAGACGCTCACCTGGTCGGCCTCGCGCGACAGCGGCGCAACCTGGACACCGCACGCTTATGTCCCGCTCGAAACGGTGGTCTCCCGCATGCACGTCCTGCGGCAGCCCGAATCCGACCGTTTCCTCATGCTCCATAACGACTGGCCCGCCGGCACATTCTGCACTGACCGCCGCAACCTTGCGCTCTTCGTCAACCGGGGCGGCGGCTTCGACTTCACAGCCGGCCTCGGACTCACCGACCGCGAGCCGGAGGTCGCCTATCCCCAGATGGCGATCCACGGCAATTCACTCCTGATGTCCTATAGCCAAGGTGCCTGCGGCCTGCGCAGCATCCGCGCTGTATGTGTCTCGCCGCTTCCTGCGCCGAGCCTACTTTACCTCTATCCGCGCGCCAACCTGCCACCCTCGCCGCAGTGCGTACTCACGAACGGAGCCCTCCGGCTCAGCGGCGGACTCGCTCTGAAATGCCGCACCGCGCCCGCTACTTCGCCTGACAGGTTCAATGCCGAGGCTTGGATCAATCCGGATGACGTCGGCGTTCTCTTCGACAACCGTGGCACCCAGGGTGGCTTTGTCTGGGGTCTCTCTGGAACCGGTTTCGTACACCTCGGCGACCCGGCTAAGAACATCCGATCGACGCTTCCCGTTCCATGCGGCCGCTGGAGCCGCGTGGGTCTCGCGCTCAACTATCCCAAGGGAGAGGTCACCTTCTCGGTCAACGGCCAGTCCGAGCGCATCACCTTCAAGCCCGGTCACCGCTCGATGTCCGGTTCCTCGGCCACGCTTTTCGGCCCCAACCTTGCCAGCAGCAGCCTCTCCTGCTTCGAAGGCTCCATCCGCACGCTGACACTCGACGACACCAATCGCTTGTTCGACGCGTCCGATCCCTCGGCCCTGGCCCAGTATGGCGGGCGCTACGAGCCCGCCGCAACTCGAGTGTCAGAAACGTCAGCAAGCGTCGAAAACACCGTTCGCGACGGTCATCCCGTTCTCCGCTTCACTGGCGCAGCCTCCGCAGGCGTCGAGTTGGACGCAAACGAGAGGTCAAGCGGCGACGCAGTCGAACTCGACTTCACTTTTTTGATCGAACGCGGTGACGGGCAGACGCTCTGCACTGCGGGCGACGCCAACCAGCCCGCACGCATAATCGTCAGCGGCACTAACATCGTGCTCCGCGCCAACGGCCATGCGCTTTCCTGCGGCGGTGCCACACACGGCGCATGGCAGCGGCTCGCACTCACAACTTTCGGCAACACCACGCGCGTCACCTTGGATCACAACCCGCCCGCTGAAATCCAACATACGCCTCAGGCCACCTGGCTCTATCTCGGCGAAGGCTATCGCACCGTAACACCACCCAGCCATTCGGTCTTCAATGTCGATGTTCAATCTGTCCGATCCCGTGTTATACTGAAACCCTATAACGGCCCGTAACGGCAACAGCCTCTTCGGCTCACGGGGACGTTCGCCCTCCAAGTTCATCTAAGGTCTTGGAGTGCGAGTGTCCTCACGAGCCGCGAAAGCCCACGAAAGTGATAACGTGAATAAGACCAAACTGAAACTGAAGAACAATGAATGCGCGCTCGGCGGCTGGATGCTGATTCCCCATCCCGCCATCGCCGAACTCATGGCCGGCGAAGGTTTCGACTGGATCGCGGTCGACATGGAGCACGCCGCCGTCGAGCTTTCGCAGATCGAGCAGATCGAACGCGCGATCCGCCCTTCCGGCTGCGACCTCTTCGTGCGCCTCGACGGCGTCAACCCCGTCCTCGCCAAGCACGTGCTGGACGCAGGCGCCAAAGGCGTGATCGTTCCCAGCGTCATGTCCCCGGAAGACGTCGACACCATGGCAGCGGCCGTGCGCTATCCGCCGCAGGGCAACCGCGGCACCTCGCTCTCCCGCGCCCTCGACTACGGCCGCAACTTCGCCGACTACATCCGCAACCACAACGACGAGGTCTTCGTGGCCGTGATGCTGGAGCACTACCTCGCGGCCGAGCGCGCAGACGAGATCCTCGCCCGCCCCGGCATCGACGCGGCCTTCATCGGCCCCTATGACCTCTCGGCGTCGCTGGGCATCGCAGGCCAGCTCGACCACCCGGACGTGCTTTCGGCCGAGAAGAAGATCCTCGAGGCCTGCCGCCGCCAAGGCATCGCGCCGGGCTACCACGTGGTGCCGCCCGAGCGCAAGCGCATCGACGAGCGCATCGCCGCCGGCTACCGCTTCATCGGCTGCAGCCTCGACACGCAGTTCATCATGAGCGGTTGCCGCACGATGCTGAAAAGGTAGATAGGTCGTAAGGCTTTTAGACGATTAGGCAAAACACTCCTAACAACCTAACAGCCTACAACCTAAACACCGTCTCCCTAACAGCCTAACAGCCTAACAGTCTAATAGCCTAACAGCCTTCTTATGAATACTCCCGTTCTCGTGACCCAAGCCGAATACGACAAAGCGCAGGCGGTTTTCGCTAACGCCCCGCATATCACCTGCCAGCCCGCACCCGCCGACGAGGCCGCTCTGGCCGCGCAGATCCGCGCCACCGGCTGCCGCGCGGTGATTCTCGGCGTCGCGCCCTATTGCGGCGCACTCTACGACGCCCTCGCGCAGAACGCCGGAGAGCAGGGCGCGCTCATCGTTCGCTTTGGCTTCGGCACGGACAGCATCAGCAAGCCGCTCGCCAAAGCCAAAGGCCTCACGCTCGTCAACACGCCGGTCGATATCCAGACCAGCGTCGCTGAGCTGACGCTCTTCCTGATCGGCTCGCTCATGCGCCGCATCCCGCGCCTCGACGCGACGATCCGCGCTGGCGGCTTCGCGCCCATCCGCGGGCGCGAGCTGTGCGGCCAGACCGCGCTGATCATCGGCGGCGGCAAGATCGGGCTCAAGGTCTCCCGCATGCTGCACCAAGGCTTCGGCGTGCGCACGCTGATCTGCGACACAGCGACAGAGGCGGACTGGCTTGCCCGCTCGGGCCAGACGCGCGACGCGTTGCGCGAGACCTTCGGCATCGCAACCTATTCGCAGGATGTGGAGTCTCTGCTGCCGCAGGCGGACATCGTGACCATCCACCTGCCGCTCACGCCGGAAACCCGCGATCTTCTCGGCGCAAAACGTCTCGCACTCATGAAGCCCGGCAGTGTGCTGGTCAACGTGGGCCGCGGCGGAATCGTGGACGAAGCCGCGCTCTTCGATGCGCTGGCTTCCGGCCACCTCGCTGGCGCCGCGACAGATGTCTTCGTCACCGAGCCGTATGTGCCCGTCGCGCCGGGCAAGGATCTGCGCAACCTTCCGAGCATCATCTTCACGCCGCACTGCGGTTCGGACACCTTCGAGGCCAACGCCCGCATGGGCTCGTCCGCCGCCGCGCAGGCCGCAGCCTTCCTTGCCGGCGACCGGGCCAGCCTCTGCGTTGTGCCTCTCTAGCGGCGTTACGGAACCATGGGCACGAAGCGGACAGGCAGATCGGCCTCGCATGTGATGCCCGAACCTTGTCGGCGGAGGAGCAGCAACTGCTGCGCCTCCAGCCCGACGCCCACCGGCAGAATCATGCGCCCGCCATCGGCCAGTTGTGCGACCAGCTCGGGGGGAATTTCCGCCGGAGCGCACGTCGCGATAATCGCGTCGAACGGCGCGGCCTCGCGCCAGCCCGAGTAGCCGTTCGCGCACAGCACCTGCACACCTGCGCAGCCTTCGGCCGCCAATGCGCTTTGGGCGTGCGCGGCCAGTTCGGGAACCACTTCCAGCGACCACACGCGCGCGCCCAACGCCGCCAGCACGGCCGCCTGATAGCCCGATCCCGTGCCGATCTCCAACACGCGCTCGCCGGGCTTCAACGCAAGCCGCTCAGTCATGTACGCCACGATGAAGGGTTGTGAGATCGTCGCGCCCCACCCGATCGGAACAGGAAAGTCCCCATACGCGATGAATGGATCCTGGACACCGTTCGGAAAGAACGCGTGTCGCCGCACTGACAGCATGGCGGCCAACACGCGTTCGTCGGCGACATCCCGCCTGCGGATGACATCGACCATCTCCACGCGAGCCAGTCGCATCCGTGCTTCCAACTCTTCACCGTCTTTGTCTGGCTTCTCAAACATGATTGGCGACTAAACCGTATCAAACACCGAACCCTCTGTGTATTCCCGTCCGCAGAAAAGGCACCTGTTGAACTTCCGACACATCTTGGCACCGCATGAGGGGCAATCCGGGGCAAGCCTGTTATACTTGCCGTCGAGCACCCCATCCTTTAGATCGAGTTCGGTCACCCGCTGCAACAGATCCTTCTCTGTCAGCCCTGTCTTTTCTTGAAGCAGCGACCACATCGCCTGACAGACAAGTCCAAGTTTGTCGAGCTGCTTCACATACGGCAGATACGTTTGGTCGATCGTTTGCCGCACCTCTGAACGCGCTTCCTCCGAAACACTTTTCACGTCTTGCTTAAGCTCATATATCTGCCCCTGCTGTGCCAGATCCCAAATCGTATTGAACATGTCCATGTCTTAACCGACCTCTCTTTACTCCAGCACGGGCCGCACGATCTCGCCTCGAGCCTGCGCCTGAATATTCTCGTACGTGCCGTAGAAATCCGAATTGCAGTCCAGCCAAAGCGTGATTCGGTGCAACTCATCTGGAGACAGCTTCACATCGTGATGGCCTTTGCCGAGCACGCCGCACAGCTTCGACGCCAACGCGCCGAACTTGCCCGGAACCGTTTTCGACTCCGTGAACGACCCGCCGCCGTCGTAATAGAAAGCGAAAGGTTTGAGACTGCGGTAGGAGGGCAGCCACGGCTTGTCATCGGGCACACCCGCGAGCGCTGGCGCTTGATCCGGATGTTTCGCGTGGCAGGCGACGCAGTGTTTGTCCAGCACGGGCTGCACCAGCCGAACAAAATTGAAAGGGTTGGAGCCGTCCGGCTCGGGCGCAATGACAGAGGGTGCGCGGCGCATGGCGAGCGACACTTTCGGTATCGCGGGCGGCGCGGTCTTGCGCTTCTCGTGGCAGCCGACGCAGCTCAAGCTCTCGCGCGGGCTCACATACACGTCCGTGCGCATGGATTGCACCGCCATGCCCCGTTCGTTTACCACTTGGAAATAGACGGGGATGTAGGGCCGCAGATAGAACGACACGCTGCCGTCCTCTTCCACCGGCACCGTGCCGAGCACGGCTCGCGCGTTCTTCTCCGTGCCGTAGCCGATAGCGGGGTTGTTGCGGCCCGGCGTGCTCTTTGGCAAGATCTGAACAATACGGAGCGCTTTTATCTTTGTACCTTCGGGCCACGCGTGGCGGCTCTCGTAGATGTTCATGATCGAGACCACAGCTAAGTTGGTCACCGTGATCGCAATGCCCGCCTCACACTGCGCCAGGATCTGCGGCCGGTCGAGATTGAGCCGCGGCTGTTTCGGATCCACTGGGCAAGGCGTCACCGTCTCAGGGATCACGGGCGGCATCGGACGCGGTTTCAGAGGGATTGGGCTCAGGCACGCGATCACCGGATTTTTGTAAAGCAGCTCTTTGTTGCCGAACGCGTCGAGCAGATAGATGCCGTAGTTCTCGACCGAGTCGGGGGCTTTCTCCGACGGGTAGCCAAAGACGCAGAGGCAGTAGTCCTCGCTGAGCGGCCAGGGTGTGGCATAGGAGGCCTCGCGGCAGAAGTAGCCGTACTCCGACTCGGGAAAGCGTTCGTCCGGAGTGATCACTTTGACCGGCGCCATCGCATCGTCGTCCTCCACGGCGGGATCGATCAGCACGAGCGAACCGTAAGCCTGCCCGTGGTGAGCCGCCGCGACCGCCATCAGCTTGCGCGATCCGGGAATGGAGCGTATGTCCATCTCCATACACGGCCGGTCACGCCAGTCGCGCGGATAGTTGCCGTGAACCGACATCGCGTTCCTGCCGTCGGGCGTGGTAGTCCACGGGTGGTGCGCCTGATAGAACCCGCGGTCCACGTAGTCCCAGCGGGTGTAAACGATCATGCCGTCGTTCGCGATGCTGGGCTGCCACTCGCAGGTCTCATGGTGACTCAGCCTCACCATGCCGCCGCCGTCGGCATTCACCGCGTGCAGCGTGTAGGTGAACCACGGCGCGCCGCCGTTCGCAGTCATGTGGCAGCGTCCGAAGCCGCCGCGCCGGTCGGAGATGAACGCGATCTTGCCGTTGGGCATCCAGCAGGGATCGAAATCGTTCCACCCGCCATCCGTTATGTTGCGCAGTTCCGTGCCCTCCGCTTTCACGCTGAAAAGGTGCCAGCTGTTCTGCTCCGTGAACGTGCACTTGAGGCCGCTGTAACTGTAGAGGTCCGCCGTATCCTCCGGCGCACGCTTTTCTGGCAGATAGCCGGCAGCTTCGGTATAGGCGAACAGGACGCGTTTTCCATCGAACGAGAGGTCGGGCGAGAGAAACGCACCGTCGGGCAATGTCGCGCCCGCAAATCGCCCGTTCTGACAAAGCGCACCAGCCAGTAGGTTGCGTGCCACGGGCCGCTCGCCGAACGCGCGCTCGAGCACGAACAGACCCTCGCCCTTGGTCGCGTGAATGCCGTAATACTGTCCGGCCATGTGGTCCCCCGCCAGTTCGCCGCGTCCGTTTTTCTTGTGCTTGATGAAGAGAATCTTGTCGAAGTCGAGCAGCGGATTGGCGAATGCGATCCGTCGCCGAACCTCGCAGCAATACAGATACAGCGACTTTCGCGCCGCTTCGTCGCCAACAGCGGTTTGCGCACACTGTTGCCGCAGTCCGGCCACTGTCCGCCCTTCCGTTGTCAGATCGCGCGCACCCTTCATGCCTTGCAGATCCTTCAGCAGAGCCTCCGTCTGGCGCAACACGATGTCTGCCGGATCGCGGTCCTCTTGCCGGATCAGCGCCTCTTGCCGGTGCACATACTCCGGTTTAGCGAAGCGGCTACACGGCAACTTACCGCTGCGCAATGCCTCGAGGCGATCATATTGTAAGGCGGATTCCTCCTGTCTCTTATACACATCTGACGCTGCCGACGAATAGAGAGGTGT
>CAYSXF010000102.1:0-9402 GCA_964434815.1 uncultured Lentisphaeraceae bacterium | reverse complement strand
GCCGCCCCCTGCAGCGTCATCGGAACGCCGCCGAGGACAAGCAGGGGCGCAATCACAATGGCCAGCGGCAGCAACACGAGAAACGTCGCCCGCATGAGGTCGCGGTAGAAGTTGCCGATCCGCGTCTTGCCAGCCAACCCCCGGGCCAGAGCCGTGAACGCCGCGAGCCCGGTGGCGGCCGACACGAACTGCAGCCACATCAAGCCGAAGATCTGCGAGAAGTAGCTCATCGAGACTTCGCCCGAGTAGTGCTGCAGATTGGTGTTCGTCACGAACGATGCGACCGTGTTGAAAATCAGGCTGGGCTCCAAGACCCCCTTGCCGTCAGGATTGAGCGGAAGGCTTTGCTGCAGCGACAGGATCGCAAACACAACCACAAACATGGCCGCGTTGAAAAGGAGCATGGACAACGCATACTCCTTCCAATTTTGCTCTTTGCTGACCGCCCGGCCGCCAGCCCATTGAAACAGCGATTCGATGCGTTGCCGAAATCCGCCGATGTTCTCGCCGGGATGCATCGCCCAGAGCATGCCTTTGGCTAAAGGCCACGACAGCAAGGCTGCTATGCCAAGAATCAACGTTATGTATAGAACTGACATGTCATCGCTCCGTTAGAAACGTTCCGGGTGGAGGATCGCGTAGACCAAGTAACCCGCGCAAAGAATCAGCGAAAAACTAGCGACGATGAGCATGAGAACCTCCTTAGAGCCTGTCGCAGGCAAGCGTGAGGCCGGCCAGCGCGACAAAGATGAATAAACCAAGAAACAGGTACAATGCGGACAACATGATTTCACTCCTTCAGGTTAGAGTCGATTGCGCAACATGCGCGTTCTCGTGGAGCGGCAGCGTGAAGCGAAACGTTGAACCCTTGCCGACTTCGCTTTCGACGCCGACATCCCCTCCATGGGCTAGGATGATCTCTTTCACGATCGCCAGTCCCAGACCGACACCAGACGCTTCTGCCTGCCCGGGCACGCGATAGAACTGCTCGAAAAGATGACTCAGATATTCAGAGGGAATTCCTATGCCGGTGTCCTCAACAGAGAAGGCCACCCAGTCGGGCTCCAAGCAAGCCCTAACAGTCACTGAACCGCCGGGGCTCGTGAAGCGGAGGGCGTTTGAAAGCAGGTTCGCGAAGACTTGACGAATCTTATCGCGGTCCACCACGACTTCGCACATGTCGTCCGGAACGGCATTCGTGATCGTCACACCTTTGTCTTTTGAGTCAACGAGGAACGGCTCCATGGCGTCCTGAACCAGAGCCTTCGGCGACACGGCATCAAGCGGCACCTGCATTTTACCGGACTCGATGCGGCTGAGGTCGAGCAGGTCATCGAGAATGCCGAGAAGCCTCTCGCTGTCGTCGCGGGCTGCGATCAGGAGTTCGGCCTGCTTTTCGTTGAGCGATCCGATGCGCTCCTCAAGGAGGAGATAGAGCGACATGCGGAGCGACGTCAGCGGAGTCTTTAACTGATGTGAAACAGTTGACACGACGCCGCGCTTCAACTCCTGCTGCTCATGAATTGAGGTGACGTCTTTCAGTATCAAAGCCACTCCCGTCGGCTCGCGGCGTTCCGGCCCTTCCGATATGGGGACAACCATCGGCTGGAAGAAATGTTCCTGGTTTTCGATAAACTGCTGGAAGTACTCCCCTATTGACTCGCGCTGAGTGATATGATCTTCGTCTAGGGCTTTTCGAATCAGAGGAGACAGCCATTCATATCCCAACTCTCCTGCAAGAATGCCCGGCCTCAGTCCGAAGCGCCGGTCCGCTGTTTCCGTTGCGGTTTCGACCCTTCCGTCTAAATCAAGCACCGCCATGGCCACGGGAAGCGCTTTGAACACCTCTTTCGTCGCACGCCGTGTCCGGGACAAGTTGATCTTGTCCTCTTTGCGCGCCAGTCTCAGCGCGGCCGTCATCTCGTTGAACGCATCAGACAGCCGCCCGATCTCGTCTCTGCGCCCAGCTTTTACAACGAGGTCGAGATTGCCGCGCCGAATTTCGTTCGTCGATTCGATCAGCCGGTTGATGGGATGCAGAATCCACCGATGCGCAAGATAGCTGAACAGAATCGCCATGAACGCCGCGAACAGGATCGATATCAGCATGCGGCGGTGCGCGGTCTCGGCGAGGCGCCGGGCCGCGTTATTGGCCTCATTCATGTTCGCCTGATTCAGGAGCAAGACGTCCTGAGCCACACTTTTAATTTCTATAAACAGTGGCTGGAGCGTGGAGAAATAGTCGGCCCGGCGATCCTGCATCGTGCGGGTTTGCTGCATCGCCTGCGGCATGGCCAGAGTGTATTTCGTAAAGAGATATCTGATCCGTTCTGCTCTCTCTCGCTCACCGGGAAGCGTGAGATTGCCGAGTTCCACCTTCAGCGCGTCGCGGAACTTCGGCTCGAACTCGGCTATCAGTTGATTCCCCTCCGCGCCGTTTCCGGCGAGGCAGAACAGAATGCCGCTGTCCATCCGTTCAAGCGACTCCTTCATGTCCTGGCAGGCCACTACGCTGCGGTAGTTCTCTCTCAGGATGACATCAATGGCCTTACCCAGTTCATCGATCTGGGCCATGGTCAGCAAGCCGATCGCCGCTACAACCGCCAGCAGCCCGCCAAATCCGAGCATGAGTTTCTGTCTGATGCCAATCATCTTTATTCTCCACGCGGTTCTTATGCACGGGGCATGCCAAACGTAAAAGATATTATATCACTTAGCGGCAGAGACTTCGCCATGGGTAAAACTCACCCTATTGCCGCACAGAAAGAGAGCTTATACGGATGAATTAAAAATTCGAGCGAAGTGACGCTTGCGATAGGCAAGGACCGGCGCGAGCAACCTTGCAAAAAACAAGGCTGAAAAAAGTCGCACTCAGACGCCGTACTGTTTGCGCTTGCGCCAGAGCGTGGCTTGGTCGATGCCGAGAATGTCGGCAGCCTCTTGGAGCGATTTCGTGGAGGCGATGACGCGGCGTATATGATTCTCCTCGATCTTTTCCAAGGAGAGCCTGTCCCCCAATTGGACTGAAGCGGCGCGAGGAACGATGGAGTCGGGCAACTGTTCAGAGCCGACGGTCTCGGATGCGCACAGGATCGCGGCCCGCTCGACCACGTTGCGCAGCTCCCGCAAATTGCCGGGCCATGCGTGACCCCGCAGCGCACGCAGCGCCGCGTCGCTGAAACCTTTGAATGACTTGTGATTCTGCGCAGCGAAAAGGCCAGCATGCCGTTCGCCAAAAGCTCCACATCGTCGGGGCGGTCGGCCAGCGGCGGCAAGACGATCTGGATCACATTCAGCCGGTAATACAGATCCTCGCGGAAACTTCCTTTTTTGACTGCCGCCTCCAGATCGGTGTTCGTGGCGGCGATGATGCGCACGTCGGCTCTTCGCGTCTGCTGATCGCCCACGCGCTCGTATTCCCTGTCCTGGATAAAGCGCAAGAGCTTGGCCTGGATCGGCAGCGGCAAGTCGCCGATCTCGTCCAAGAACAGAGTTCCGCCCTCGCACGCGCTCACCCGGCCGGGATTGTCGCGCAGCGCCCCCGTGAAGGCTCCTTTCACATGGCCGAAGAGTTCGCTCTCCAAGAGTTCGGGGCTAAGTGTGGGACAGGAAATGATGCCAAGCGGCTTGTCTGCACGGTTACTCCAGCTATGGATGGCGCGGGCCAGCACGGTCTTGCCCGTGCCGCTCGGCCCCCGGAGCAAGACGATCGCCTCGGACGGCGCCACGTGTTTCGCAAGCTCGACGGCCCGCTGCATGCCGGGATGCTGGGATGTGAACGACACCTCGGGATGCAGGCGCGCCACATCCTCTTTTAGGGAGGCGATGCGCTGCTCCATGCTGCGGACCGTCGCGACCCGGTCGGCCACGAGTCCGACTTGATCAGGGGTGAAAGGCTTGGGAATATAGTCCGTCGCGCCTCGCCGCATCGCTTCCACGGCTGTGTCGACCGATGCATACGCCGTAATCACAACGATTTTGAGCCAAGGGCAGATGCCGAGAAGAACGGGAATCAAGTCGAGACCGCTCTCGGTCCCCAAGCGCAAATCCACAAACGCCAGATCGAACACCTGCCGGTCCGCCTCGGCCTTTGCGTCATTCGCGGTACTGACACACGTCACCCGGTGCCCGCGCGATTCCAGGCATACGGCAAGCGTCTTGCGGATATTGGCCTCGTCATCAACGATGAGGACGTTGAGACGGGCAGCTTTATTGTCGTTATTCGTCATCGTTGCCTGCCGCGCTTCATGCGCGTTGCTTCAGCCGCGTGCTTGATCAGAAACCATTAACCATGATTTGCAGGTTTCTCGTCCATAACTTCAGCGTTCGGTGTTCGGCGTTCGAGTTACCCTATCGTTCATTCCAGCTCCGCTGGCAGATAGCTTGTCTGTTTGATGACTTCATGATAATAAATTTCGCATCCAAACGCACTTCTGCTCCGCGTATGCCCATCAAAGAACGCAACAAGACGTTAGCGCGATATGGCAAAGAAGGCAAGGCGTAAGCGGACGGTTGACAGGAAGATGACACGATGGCACTGACACAAAAATATAAAACAATCGTGATTGCGCGGCTCACGAGAGTCGGAGAAAAGTCCCTGCAACGGACTTTATCGCGGCGCGGCAACCCCAGAGCATCCATGATCGGCAAGGTTGTTGTTGGCATTCGCGACTGTCTCGGCTATATCCCGCAAGTCAGTGTCGCAACCGCATAATCAAACAGCTTCCCGTCGCGCCGGGTGATGGGTGCACCGCGATGGATGCGAAGACGAGGCGGTGTCTGGAGATGGAGCGCTTCAACCAACTCGACTGGCCGGTACAGCGCTAGAGAATCGCGGCGTTTGTGAAGCGGTGGCGTGCGCGGTTTGTGATGGACGCCACAGGTGTCGGCGACCCTTGGCGTGTGGGGTTGCCGCACGTTCGGCGTGGAGCCGGGCAGGATACGGAGGACTGAGGGCGTTGACACTGGTGCGAACGTCGGCAATCATCACTTGTATTCAAAGGGATGCATTACCTTGTTCGCCCATCCGTTATTACCATATTCTGAAACCTTGCACATGCTTACGTAGCGGTACATCTCCAAGGTCGTCGTGAATACTCAGATTCTCTTTCCTGCCATATGCCATGAGCTTGGGAACAGGCCAAGAGTAAACCTCAAGTGAGGCCTGTCTGTAATGCTCTCCCTTTCGCCAGCGATCAGGATCATGGTCGGTAAACGTCACGGTGTCGCCACCTAACCACCAGAATTCAAACGGAAGTAAAGGAACATTGCAGAAGAATCGCCACTCTTCCTTTGGCTGAAGGTCAAAAGTTCCATCCTGACCAGTCATGCCTCTTGTCTTTCCGGCAAGCTTGATCCCTATGTTGCAAATCGGTTGCGAGGTGTTTGAGTCTATGACTCGGCCCGAAATGCGTGCGTGTGGAACGACCTTATGGGGATAAGGCACGGAAATGCAACCCGCTTGAGTAAGGCAGATCGTAAGTGTGAGGAACATTGCTATTCTTCTCATATTGCTTATCTCCCAACGTCGGCAATCACCCTTGGCCTAGAAAGATACATCGCAATCGCATTTCTTTTCACCCAGTTGCTGCCTTTACCGAAAGTCGCTTCGCGCAATAGTCTAGTTACAGAAAAAAATTGCCTTATTGATCCTATATCACAAGACGGTTTCACCTTCGTCACTGCCTTGCCGCAAACATCCAAAAGGCGCCAAACAAGACAGACCAAAGCGACTGCACTGCATTAACGGTAATAGCGTTAACGTTACAGGATCTCGTGGTGCTGTACGTTGTCGCGTAGAGAATAAGATTTAGGCCCAAGTAGAGAACGCAGAATATGGCTGATGCAGTTACCTCATTGCCCGCAGTCGCGAGGCACAAAACCGCCACGGTTATGAGCCCGGTGATTCCGCACGTGTAACCTGCGAACTCTTCGACCGGATTGGTAATGTATGGGTTGACCTGGAAAAACACGACGGCCAGTAGTGCTGGCACTGTCAGCACGGCCATCTGAGTCACAATGTAGTTTCGTCTGTTCAGTTCCACTGCTTAGCCTTTGTTATCCACACGTCACCCTTGGGTTATTCTTCTTTTTCAGCACCGCTGTCCGGGTTCATGCGCCTGAGCATCCGCGCATCCGGGCCACCGCCGAATTGTTTCCAATACAGTTCCTTCATCGGGTTTATCTTTGGGGCATCGGTGACGTTCTCGTTGACGAGGAATGGCTGCACGTCGGTCCACCATCGATCATAGGCGGCGCGGAGACTGGCGACGACCTCGGGTTGTTCGGCGATGATGTTCGTCTGCTCGCCGGGATCGGCTTTGAGATCGTACAGTTCCTTGTTGTTCACCAGCGTGAAACGCGAGTTCTGGATGGCGCTTGCTCTGTATTTGGCTCTCTCGCTGTTGCCCTTGGCCCAGCGGCCAGCATGATGCACGAGCAGGCGCTCGGGCCACTCGGCTTGAGGATTTTTCAGCAACGGCAACAGGCTGCGGCCTTCAACCTGCCGCTTCACTTCGTCGGACAATTTCGCGCCGGTGATTTCGGCGAGCGTGGGGAAAATGTCCAGATGGGCGCTCAGCGCGGCACATTCCTTGCCTCCTTGAATGCCGCCGGCAGGCCATCGGAAAAAAGCCGGGGCGCGCGTGCCGCCCTGATTCGGCGAGCCTTTGCCCCCTTTCATGCCCGCGTTGAAAATCTTGACCCCCTCCGTTCCGCCGTTGTCTGTGCCAATGTAGATAACCAGGGTGTTGTTTTCAATGCCCCAAATCTTGAGCTGCTTCAAGAGCGCGCCGAAGTTGGTGTCGACGTTTTCGTTCATGCCAAAGAACTTGGCGACTTGCTCACTGATGCCGGGCTTGCCGAGGTACTGTTGGTAGTATTTCTCGGGCACCACCAGTGGATGGTGCGAAGAATTGAGCGGGATATAAGCGAAGAACGGTTGCTTCGCTACGCGCCTGGCGTCCATCCACTTGATCGCCTGGGCGAAGAAAAGGTCGGTGCAATAGCCGGTGGTCTTCTCGAACTTCCCGTTGTGCCACAACGTGGGGTCAATATTTGAGTTGCCCGGCGCGTCGCCGCAAGAGCCGGGATACGTTTGCCCAATGCCGCCGCCGCCGTGTATATAAACTTCGTCAAAGCCGCGGTTCTCGGGGCGATACGCCTCCTCGTCGCCGAGGTGCCACTTGCCGAAGATGCCCGTGGCGTAACCGACCGTCTTGAGCATCTGCGGCAAGGTGAACGTCTTCAGACTCATCCGCTCGCGCTCGAGAATGGTATGGGTGACGCCATTCTTGAACTCATGCCGCCCGCTCATCAGCGCCGCGCGCGTGGGCGAGCAAGTGGGGCTCACGTGAAATTGCGTGAAGAGCAGGCTTTGTTTCCGGAAAGAGTCTATTGTCGGGGTATGCGTGATGGGATTGCCGAGGCACGCATAGTCGCCGTACCCGAGATCATCGGGCATGACGAGAATGATGTTGGGCTTCGAGCCAGAAGCATGGCCAACGGGTGCGGCGTTGGTGGACGTTTCGGCGCAAACGTGTATGACGTTCGCGGCCAGCAGCATTCCGGCACACATGAAAATGCGGGTGGTTGTGTCAATCATAAAATTCATTATTGGGCTTGGCTTGTTATTCGCGAGTATGCCTTGCGGCTCGTTCTCTGGGCGCACGCGCACCTACCGCAGGAGTCCCAGCAGTCGGACCAGGCAGGTCCACAGCGGGAATTTTCATCACGTCGGCATCACATTCGAGCGCCACCACCGTATCCACTTTGGCACGGTCGGCGGCGGCGACGACAATTTCCAAACCCGCGCCTGTCTGTTTCGCGTCCACCTTGCCGCCACCCGGCAGCCGCGCGCCCGTCAATTTTGCAGCAAGGTTTGGCAGCTTCAGAGCGCCGTCCGACGGCCATTGGGTGACGTGGACATAAATGGTTTTGCCCTTGCGCGTCGTGCCTCCGTATTCGCCCGGCTTGAACGGCCCGCCACGCGTGCCGTAAATGCTCTCGCCGTTCATTTTTAGCCATTCGCCGATTTTCAGCAGGCACGCAGCCTGGTCGGCGGGAATCAGGCCCGTGCCATCCGGCCCGACATCGAGCAGCAGATTGCCGTCGCCGATTGCGGCGCCCACCAGCATGGCCAGACATTCCTCGAACGGTCTGACCGTGCCGTCCGTGCGATAGGACCAGGCGCCCTTCCTGCCCGCTTTCACCGTCGTCATGCAGGATTCCCAAAGCCGCGTGTCCTGATACTTGCCGAGCCGTTGCTCCGGCGTGTCGAAGTCGCCGCGCGAGAATGAGCGCTCGCGAGTGGGCTCCGACTCTGTCCGGTTCGGATCGCGAAACGCCCTGAGGCGGTTGTTGACGAGCACCTTCGGCTGCAGACTTTGGATGAGCGACCAAGTTTCCGGAATATGCCACATTTTGATCGGGTCGGCACGACCATAACTATCGAACCACAGCACGTCCACCTGGCCGTAGTTGGTGAGCAGTTCGCGCAACTGGCCGTTCATATAGGCAAGGTATTTCTGACCGTCGCCCATGCCATAGTCGGGGTGATGCCAGTCACGCGGCGAATAATAAATGCCGAAGCGCAGCCCTTCCGCATGGCAGGCGTCGGCGAGTTCCTTGAGCACATCGCGTTTGAAGGGCGTGTGCATGATAGAATAATCCGTGAGCCGCGTATCCCACATGCAGAATCCGCCGTGATGCTTCGAGGTGAACACGAGGTATTTCATTCCGGCGTCCTTGGCGAGCCGCACCCACGCCTTCGCGTCAAAATTTGTCGGGTTGAACTTCTCGTAGAGATGGTCGTAAACCGGATCCTCCACCGCGCCCGCAGGCGCGCCGTGTATATCGAGCGGCTGCGGGGCTTGGCGCGACCAACTGATTTCCGTGCCGGCGACGCTCGACATGTCCCAGTGGATGAACATCCCGTAACGGGCATCCTGCCACCAAGCGGTGCGGGCGGCGCTTTGCTCCATGGTTTCGGCGGCTTCCGCTGCCTGACTAACGGCAGGCGCGGCGTTGGCGGAAATTTCGGCCCAGACTTGGATCAAGCTCGCGGCCAGCAGCAAAGGAATACGTAGAATTTTCGCACACATCCGACCCTCTTCTGTTCTCCGTGCAGGAACGCTCGCGCCTGCCCGCCCGACCGGCTTTACCATTCCGCCCGGAAAACGGGGCCATCATACGTCTTCTTGAGGCCCGCCGTCAACGCCGGGCCTCAACCTCATCTCTTTGGATGTTGATTTCGAGCCTTTAGCGGACGCAATAGACAAAGCCGTTTCCGCTATGAGCAACGGCTGATGCGGCGCATGCGCTGATAACCCCGTGTGACGAAGCAGTCCCTGATGCGTCTGTCTCTTATACACATCTCCGAGCCCACGAGACAGGCAGAAATCT
>CAYSXF010000101.1:0-9496 GCA_964434815.1 uncultured Lentisphaeraceae bacterium | reverse complement strand
AAAAAGATCATCCCTGTAGCTCTTGCCGCAGGGCAGACCAGTTCGAATCCGCCGTCCGCCTGCGGATCGAGCCGCAGCGACAACCATTTCACCACCTCCGAGATCTTCTCCCGCCGCGCGGCCGGATCAAACATTTGCGCACCGGAGTAACCGGCGGAACTCTGCGCGGTCTTCTTTACCGGCACATCGAACACCGCCTTGTAGTCGATCCCCGGCGCTTTCGCCATCGCAGTCAGCCGCCATGAGTAACCTTCGCCCCCATCCGCCGTGGTCTCAGGCTGGTCGAACGGCACGGCGAAACGCACGGGAACTGCGGTTTCCTGACCGTAATCAAGTCCTGCCACCGCATGCCGCGTGTCATCCCAACGCACCTCCGTACACGTAGACGTTTCCCCGCCGCTCTGCGTGGTGTACGTGTGCAGGCACTGGAGGTTCAACTCGAATCCGTCCGGAGCCTCTACTTTCGCGGGGATGCGCACGGTCCCGGTAACCGGACCGCCCACCACGCCGGGCGCGGGCGAGAGCGCGAAAACGCTGACGCCGAATTTGCGGTGCCGGCCGAACTGATAGCCCGCGATCACCGCCAAGAGCGCGCCGATCCCCACAATGATCCAAAAGTACCAAGGCACCGGATCGGGCGCGAGCACGCGCCGCAGCGTCCACAGCAACCATCCCGCATAGACGTTCCACAGCAGCGCGACCGCAGCCGTGACCCGATGCATCGAAGCGCCCCGCATGCGGATCAGACCGTCCGCCGCCTCTGCTCTGGCCCTCTGCAACAGCATCGCCGCACCGGACATCATCACAGCCAATCCGGCCGCGCCGAAACCGAGCGTGAACAACTGGAAGAAGATGATCATCTCGGGCCGCGGCTTGCGGATCAGCACCGCGTCCGCCGGATTCTGCGGATTCACCCAGCACGTTGTCGGCCGTTTGCGGTTCCTGCAATCGCTGAGCGCGGCATAGACCCTGTGGTGGAAGCTACCGATGTTGTCCGCGCCGGAATGGAGCGACACGCGGTCGCCCGTGTAGCGCATGCCGTTCACCTCGTAGGTATACGTCGCCGTCACGCGATAGGTCGTGCCTCCGTCCGAATCGCTCTCGCTTTTCAACTCGCAGGCCAGCACCGTCGCCGGAGTCTCCTGCCAGGACAGCATCGCCTGCGCACGGACTAGCGAACGCACGGAGAAGAACCCCGTCCCGATTCCGACTCCCAAAAAGGGTATTCCGAACAGGAGCAGAAAGAGCGAAACTTTTCTTGGCGACTTCACCTGCCACATCCTTTCTTCCCACGCCTAGCCTCGATAAGCTTCTAAGTTAAAATCCGGTTTCATCGCGGCCAACACGAGTTTGGCCACGCTTTCGGCGTCGCTCCACATTTTCATCCCGGAGCCGACCGTCACAGGGCTTCCCTCGTTAGTTGTCAGCACGACCCGGTAGTAGACCGTGTTTCCGGACTGCGCCGAACGCTCACTGCGGATATCGGTGACCGCGTCGAACGGGATGCGGCGCTCACGCTTTGAAAGACCCGGCGCTCGCCACCAGACCACACATTCCCGCAGCGCCCGGTCCACAACGATCCCTTTCGAGACCATCAGCGCGTTCACCAGAATGATCACCAGCACCAAGTCGAAAAACGTGAAGATCAGCGCAAAGAACACCGGCGCTTTCACCACAGCCCACAACACATAGCACATCCCCGACCACCCCGCCGCGAACAGCGCCAAAAACAGGCTCGACGCCAGCGCCCGCGCGGCAGGGAAGACCAATTCAAAACCGCCTCCGGGAAGCGGTTCCAGCCGCAGCGACATCCGCGCTACCGCATCGGCGGCCCGCTCCTGGCCCGCAGCCTGAAACTGCATCTGTTGTGGCACAGGCGTTGCGACACTCTGCGGCGTGCGCTGCACCGGCACGTCGAAAACCGCCTTGTAGTCGATGCCCGGCGCGGCGGCTGTCACGTTCAGCCGCCAGTAATAGCCGTTGCTCCCGCCCGCGACCGTCGTGGCCGGCTTCTCGTACGGCGCGGCGAAACTCACCGGCAGCATGGTCTCCTCGCCGTATGAGAGACTCCCGTCGATGTGCCGCGCGTCCTCCCACAGCACATCTCGGCGAGTCGTCGAGTTCTTGCCGCTCTGGGCCGTGTATTGATGGATGCACTGCAGCACCAACTCGAAACCGGCCTCTGTCTCAACCTTGGCCGGGATGCGGACCGTGCCGGAAACCGGTCCGCCCAGCACGCCTGGCAGGGGCGACATCTCGAACACGCTGACCCCGAATTTGCGGAACCGGCCGATCAGATATCCCGCGGCCGCCGCCGGGATCACGCCTGTCGCCGCAAACAGCCACAGATACCACGGCACCGCATCCGGCGCCATGACATGATACGCTTTCCACAGGAACCAGCCGACGTACCCGTTCCATACCAGCGCCAGCGCGCCGGCGACCCGGTGCGCCGAGGCCCCGCGCATCCGGATGTGCCCCTGACCTGCGGATGCGTCAGCGGACGCCGCCGGTTGCAGAAGCGCCGCCAGGCCCGTCAGCACAATGCCCAAGCCGACGCCTCCGAAAGTCAACGCGAAGAGTTGCATGAAGATCAGCATCTCCGGGCGCAACTTGCGGATCAGCACCGCGTCGCCGGCATTTTGCGGATTGACCCAGCAGGTCGTCGCCCGCTTCCGATCCATGCACTGCTTCAAATCCGAATAGGCTCGCTGCTGAAAACGGCCGATGTTGTCCGAGCCGGAATACAGCGACACGCGGTCACACGTGTGGCGCACGCCGCCGACCTCATACTGGTAGGTCGCCTTCGCCTGGTAGCTCGATCCGCCTTTGGAGCCGCGCGACACACTCAGCTCGCAGCTCACCACCTTGGCAGGCGTCGCCTGCCACGAGCGCATCGCTTCCGCCCGCACCAGCGTGCGGGCAGAGAAATAGCCGACGCCGACGCCGATACTCAGAAAGATCAGTCCGAACACGATGGTGAATGCCGCGCCGCCTTTCTGTGCCATGATTGTCTCCTTGCCCCGCTTCCGAACGGACACGCATTTTGAGCGTGTGCCGCTCTTCTGTGGCACCGTTATTCCGCCCCATGCTGTCGCTATAACGTATCATATCTGCCTGCGCCGTTGGCAGTCTATTTTCCGTCTGTCAGGCTTTCGCATTTACCTTCTCGGCGATTCCGTCTACGCTAGTGCGCATGAAAATAAGAAACCTCCTTGGCGGCACACTCTTTCTGGCTTTCTCCGTATTGGCCGATCCCGCGCTGCGCCCGAACGACCGCATCGTGTTCGTCGGGGACAGCATCACCGGCCAGAGCGTCAACCACCCCCAAGGCTTCCTCCGCCAGCTCAAATGGGCGCTGGACGAGGTGAAATCCAACGCCGTCCCCACCCTCACCGCGCTCGGCGGCAGCGGCCAGAGCGTCGGCAGTTGGATGAACGTGGAGCAGCGGAGCCGCACCGCCGAAACCTACCTTGACATCAAAGGCGTCGACGTCAAGGCCACGCTCGACTCTGGCGCGGACGTGCTCATCATCATGCTGGGCATGAACGATTTGCTCGCCCCTTACGTGACCGAGCGCGCGGAAGACCTCGACGCGTGGGCCGGCCGCTACCGCACACTGCTCCACGCCCTGCGCGAACGCGCCAAGCCGCGCATCACCGCCCTCGCCACCATCACGCTCCTGACCGAAGATCCCGCCTCCCCCAAGAACCGCGTTCGCGGCGAGCTGAACCGCCGTGTGGCCGCGATCGCCGCCGATGAGAAGTGCGTCCTGATCCAGACCGGCGACGAGATGCTCAGCCTGCTCCAGCGCGGCCGCGCGTTCAAGCCGGACTTCCACGTCACCGGCGACTTCTGCCACCCGAACGCGCTCGGCCACACCGCCGTCGCCATGGCTATGATGAAAAGCCTCGGCGAAACCGAGGTGGCCACGAAGCTCGCCGCCCATGACCTTGCTGATTTGGCCCCCGCCGCAAAGCCTAGTGGATGTGCGCAGCCGAGTCCGACCCCCACTCCCTGCTGGCGCGTGGCAGCCGGCATCCCGAACCAAGCGGCCTGGCCCGGCAACGTCTTCAACCCGACGAACAGCGTCCTGCCTTTTGAAGCGGCTCTATTGCGCGGAGAAGGCTTCGACCAGCCGCTGACTCACAAGGGCAAGGCCATTCCGTGGACGCTCTACGCCTCAAGCGTCAACTATACCGGAGGCGCGGACCCCGCTTCCATCGACCCCTACGGCATCGTCTTCGGAAACACCTTCGACGCCCTCTACGCCGTTCGCTGGGTCTTCAGCGAAAAAGAGCGCGCAATCGATGTCGTGCTGGGCAGCAAAATTTTCGCGGGCACGCTCGGAATGACCGTGTGGATGAACGGTGCGCAACTCTATTCCAAAACACTCACCGCCGAGCCGAAGAAGACCGCGACCGTCCCCGCCGCGCTGCGCAAGGGCTGGAACACGCTACTCGTCAAATGCGACCACCTGACGTGGCAGTGGCAGTTCTCCTGCGCCCTTGCCGGCCGCGACGGCGACACGCTCAGCGACCTGCGCTACTCTGCCGAGCCGCAGCGGTAGGGCCGCCTCCCCGAGGCGTCCGCGGGACATTGCCGCCGCACAGACCGGCGGACGGCTCGGGGAGCCGTCCCTACCTCACAGACCCGCATCACCAGAAAGTCCACCTCGCGCTTCTGCTTGTCTCGAAGGTAGAAGACACTGCGGTTTGGTCAAAACCATTCCGCAGTAGTATACGGATTGGTAATTCAGAGTTGAGCGTTCTGGTTCCCTTACTCGCCCAGCCACACCCAGCGCACGCCGTCCACCGCCACACGTCCGTCGAGCGCGTCACCGTTGCGGATTTCGACGAAGCCCGCGTCGCCCGCTTTGAAGCGGTACTCGCCCAACGCGACAAAGGGGAACGGCGTGGTCTCTTTGCGCTGATCTACTTCTGTTTTCGCCGTTCCTTCCGCATGGCGGATCGTCACCGGCACCTTCGTCGCCAGCGTCCGGGCAGGCCGATAGCAGAGGCAGACCTGATACCGGCCATCATGCGGCAGCGCCGGCTGAAACCGGGCGCGGGCCGGCGCCACCTTCCCTTTGCGCACCACGTCGATCTGCTCGCCAGGACCCAGAAACACGTCGGGCACGCGCGTGTGATCCGGCAGGATGATCTCCGGACAGATTGCCTCCCAGCGCCCGAACAGCTCCGCGTCGAAATCGTCCACAGTCACGTCCTGCCCCAGTGCCGCGCCGACCGGCACCTCGGCGCTCACCAGGCGCCGCCGCCCCTTCTGATCTTCGACCATCAGGCTCACCGAGTAGCGCTTGTCGAGCGCGAAGGCGTGCTGGGTTTTCTGTTCCTGCGACGCAACGGCACCGCTGCCTTCGAAGTCCCACCAGACGCTCTTGAGCGGATCTTTGAGCGCACCTGCCGCAACCGTGAAGCTGACAGCTTCGCCGGCCTTCGGATGCTTGGGCGTCCACGCGATACTGACCGTTGGCTGATAGCTCGATTCGAGGATCGCGCCCTCTTTCTGAAGCAGCCCGCGCAGCTTAACCGTGTCCACCTTCTGCACGGTCGTTTTCTGCGCGAGCGCCAGATGCGCCGCGTCGCCCGCCGCATGGCCCAGCATCATGAAGACCGGCTCCATGCGCAGCGAGCAGTACGCCACATGCGTGGCAGAAAGGCAGACCGGCACCAGCAGGTTATCCGGCTCGACCGGCGTGAGGCAGGCATACGGGATCGAGTAGCTGCTCAGCGCCACATGGCGCGTGTGATCCTTCTCCAGCTTGCCGTCGTTCAGCACTTCCTGAACCGTATGGCAGTCCACGCCGTAGCTGCCCGCGCACACGCTGTCGGGCTTGTAACGGTCCTGCGTCAGATCCTTTTCGCGCAAAACATAGCTTCCCACCATGCGCCGCGCCTCGCGCACGTAGAGCTGAAACGGAAAGTTGCCGTTGTCCGTGAACTCGTCCTTCGGCAGGCCCCATGTGCGCGTCTCGGCGCGGAACGCCTCGGGCAACTCCGGGTCATTCTGCACATAGTAGAGACGGCTCTGGAAATAGTCGCGAATGCGGTTCGCGATGCGCTCGCGCGTAGCCCAGTCGCCCTCGGCGTAGCCTTCGCTGTTGCCCACGAAATCGCACCAGTTCGCGTCGAACTTGCCGTTCGGCCCCACCTTGTCCGTGGTCGTGAAGAACTCGTCGAAGCCCTTGATGCGTCCGCTTTTCGCACGCTCGCCGTCCGTCGCGCGGAACGGTGCGGGATCGTAGTGTTCCGGCTTCGGGAAGAGCACGCGGTTCGTGGCGGTCCACGTCACGGCGACGCGGTAGTTGTAGGCCATGGTGCGGTGGTCGCCGAGCCCTTGCTGCGCCTTGGGGCCGGCGCTGACGCCCGCAAGCGTCTCGCCATACTCCGCGCGGCTCTCGCGGCCCACGCGGTACGGCACGTGCGCCCCGGCCATGAGGTCGCCCTCGTAGCTCGCGTCGATGAACACGTCGCCTGCAAAGGTGCGCGTGCCTTGGGTTGCTGTATCCTCCGTTACCAGCGTCGCCACGCGGCGGCCGTCGAGCGTGGCAGCCTGAAAGCGGTTGCGGGGAAAACGGGAGATGCGCGGCGCCTGCTCAGCCAACATCTGCTCGAACACGAGTTCGGCGACCTTGGGTTCGAAGATAATCCCATTGTGGCAAGCCACGGCCTGCTTCGAGTCCGCTCCATACGTCTTCACATAATACGCTGCAACGCGTTTAAAAAATTCATCCGCCAGTCCGCCCACAGTCGCGCGGTCGCCGATGTCCGTGGAGACCAGCCCGCCGCTGACCACGCCGCCGACGTGCGCATTGATGTCGACCAGCGCCACCGCATGGCCCTGCCGAGCCGCCGCGACCGCCGCCATCACGCCCGCAGGCGTGCCGCCGTACACGACCACCTCGGCCTTGAAAACCGGCTCATCTGACCGCGCATGCTGCACCAGGGTGGCCGCTAAGCAGATGGCTAGTGCACATTTATTTCTCCACATTGCCGTAATTCCATTTCGTGCTTTTCGCGTGTTTCGTCGTTCAATATCTTTCCCGTCAGTCTGGCAACGCCTTCTCGAAATCCGACGCGTTCACCCAGTCGGCAGGAATCTTCGCGCCCGCACCCAACCTCTCGTAATACCCGCGCATTTTCTCGTTGGCGTGCGGATACTCGTCGAAGACCTTGCCGTTGCCTAATGCGCGCGGATCTTCCTGCGCTTTCAGCTCGTCGAAAAGTTGCTTCTTGAGCGCACTCGCATCTTTCTTGCCCGCCAGATTGTTCAGGCAGTCGGGGTCGCTTTTCAGGTCGTACAATTCCTCGGCCCCGCGCTTGCCGAAACAGGCGTCCCAATATTTCTTGGTCGCCGGGTCGGTGCGAGCCTTGAGCACCTCAGTTTTTGTCGGGCTGCCGTCCACGTCCAGATACCCGGTCTCTGGATTGCAGGCGGGCCAGCGCGACGGCTCGAAGTTGTGCAGGTAGAGCACGTCGCCTTTGACGATGCCGCGCACCGGATAGCCTTCGTCGTGCGGGCGCCCGATGTCGTTGCGCTCGCGGCCGAGGATCACGTGGTCGCGCGCCGGGTGGCCCTGCCCGTTTTGCGAGGCGAAAAGTATGTCCGTGAGGCTGCGCCCCTGCGCCGGAGCCATGCCGGTCTTCTCCCAGGAGATTCCGGCTACCTCAACGAACGTCGGCGCGAGGTCGATGAAGCTCACGTAGTCGTCCACCGTGCGGCCCGGCGCTTGGAGTGCGCCTTTCCACATCACCGCCAGCGGCAGATGGTTGGAATCACAGTAGGTCTGGCCTTTGTCATGTGGGAAAGGCATGCCGTTGTCGCCCGTGACCACCACCAGCGTATTGTCGAGCAGGCCGCGTTTCTCCAGCGCAGCCAGCATGCGGCCGAGGTGCGTGTCGAAGTGCTCGACCTCGAAGGCGTAATCGAGCATATCGTTGCGGACCGTCTCGTTGTCCGGCCAGTAGCCCGGCACGCGCGGCAGGTCCGTCGTCTTCTTGCCGCCTTTGGCCGCTCCGCTGCCGTACTCGTAATCGCGGTGCGGCTCCACGCAGCCGTACCAGAAACACCAGGGCTGGCCCTTGGGCGAGGCGTCGAGGAAATCTTCGAAGTTCGCCGCATAATCGTTGCTGCTGATGCCCTTCGTCGGCGGCGTCAGCGTGCGCTTGTTGAAGGGCTTTCCCGCCATCTGCCGCGGTTTGCCCGACGCGTCCTTGGCCACGCCCGGAGCCCAGCCCTTCAGCGTGCGGCCCACGAAGTAGCCGTTCTCTTCCAGCGCTTCGGCGTAGGTCTTGAATTCCGGCGGGAAATAACACCAGTGGTTCGCGGCGGCCTTGAGCTGCCACGGATTGCGGCCCGTGAGGATGCTCGCCCGCGACGGCGCGCATTTGGCGGTCGGCGTATAGGCGTGCGTGAAAAGCACGCCGTCGCGCGCCACGCGGTCAAAGGCGGGAGTCTTGACCCATTTGCAGCCGTATGCGCCTGCGTGGCCGTATCCCCAGTCGTCCGCCAGCGCGAACAGGATGTTGGGCCGCGCGGAGGCTGCCGACTGGGCATAGGCAACCCCCAGAGCCGAGACCGCCCACGCGAACACACAGAGAAAAAAACGCACCATAGTCGCCCCCTTGACGGTTTAGACAATAACAGAGACTCCCCAGCCACCTCAACAATTTGTTCGGGAACTAATCGGAGAACTGAGAGGTTTTAACGCAAGGACGCAAAGGGACGCCTCCCCGAGGCGTCCGCAGAGCAATGAGCGCGGTGACCTGCGGACGGTTCGGGGAATAGAACCCCTTTACCCTGCTCTTACCTGCTCAACTCTCGGCGCAATCGTACGCCGCCCGGCCTTCGGCCACCCTGGCGGCTTGCACCTCCTCGACCGGCGAGCTAATCGCATATAGGAAATCGGGCGACATGTCCCTACACTTAAACCCCACACTTAAACGGCTACCCTTAAACGGCTACGACCCACGTGGACATTCGTAAGGCAGGCCACTTCGACCACATTGTGGACGAAGATTGCTCGTTTAAGGATGGCGTTTAAGGGTAGCTGTTTAAGTGTGGAACCAGGGTGCGAACAGGGGCCGCATGATGCCTGTGGCATACAGAACCTTGCTATAATTCTTAGTCTTATGTGACGGCCTCTCGTGCAGCGCAGCCTGTCAGTCGCTTTTTTGACACACACGGGTGCGTGTCAGAAAAGTGACAGATTAAGGGAAAAGATAAGGGTAGAAGATGAGGGATGCCTTGCCCTTAATCGATATCCCTAATCTTTTACCCTAATCTCTCCCTGTCTCCACGATCAACCCCGTTCCATAGGTTTCATCTATGATGTTTCCGCCCAAATTCCTCGGCTGCGCATAGATCCTGTTTGGTCATGTCACGTTTCTGGCCCACACCCGACACACACCCAATCTGCGGGGGTGTGTGCCACTAAAGTGACATGGTCTCGGGGGTCAGGCCGCAGTTCTGCTCC
>CAYSXF010000100.1:1217-9537 GCA_964434815.1 uncultured Lentisphaeraceae bacterium | reverse complement strand
ACTCTGGTCCGTGCGCAGCCCCTATCCGCTCGGACCGGAGGATTTTCTGGTCTCTGCCGCGCGCACCTCACACGACGACTTCGCGCTCTTCCTGATGGACATCCACGGCAACCGGGAACTGCTTTACACCGGACGCCAAACCGTTTGGTATGCGCAGCCGCTCCGGCCGCGCATGCCGCCACCCGTGCGCCCCGAGCACGTGGCATGGCCGGTCGCAGGCGGGCCGACGCAGAATGGCGTTCTTTTCAGTCCTAATGTCTACTCCGGCGTCGAAGGCCTGCCGCCTGGGACAGCAAAATTCATCCGCGTGATCGAGATGGATGCCAAGACCTACAGCATGGGCTTCAAATCTTGGCGCCACTCAGGGCCGGCCATCTCCGTCATTCAAGAGGACGGCGTCAAGCGTATCCTCGGCACCGTGCCGATCCGGCCCGACGGCTCGGTCGCGTTCAAGGTGCCCGCCGGCAAGGCGCTGCATTTCCAGCTCTTGGACGAGCGGCAGCGCTGCGTGCAGATCATGCGCTCCTTCACCGGCGTCATGCCGGGCGAGACGCGCGGCTGCCAAGGCTGCCACGCGCTGCACACCGCCACGCCGGAGACGCGCTACAACGCGCTCGCGCTCCGCGACCCGCCTGCCGACCTCGCGCCGCCGCCGTGGGGCGCAGGCACCAGCGTCAGCTACGAGCGCTTCTGCCAGCCCGTCCTCGACCGGCATTGCGGCCAGTGCCACGAGGGCAACGGCAAAGCCCGCGCTAAACTCGATCTGACCCTGCGCGGCGGCGTTCACGAAATAGGCATCGACGATCCCAAGCTCTGGCCCTTCAAGGAACCCTACATGACGCTCGTCGGCCCCGCATGGAGCGGCCCCAAACCCGAAGGCAACGGCGCGGCCCTCGGGCTAGCCGGCTGCCTCAATGTGGAAGTCACCCACCAGTATGGCCCGCTCAAGCCCATGAGCATGCTTTCTTCTACGAGCCACCTCATCGACTTGGTGACGAGCGGCAAGCACCACGGCGTCCGAGTTGACGGCGAAGACCTGCAGCGCCTGATCGCCTGGGTGGACTGCAACTGCGTCTACCGCGGCGACGAGGAGGTCCGGCAGATCCCCGACCCGCCGCAGCAGATCGCCAGCCGCTTCCCCGTAGCTGTCAAGACCCGCACAGCCCCAGAGATCGAGCGCCTTCAGCCCATCACCGATCCGCGGCCTTTCGGCGTCAGATGAGCGTCCAGCTAGGAGACGCCGAAAACCGACTGACAAATGCCTATTTCCCCTTCTTCAAGACCTCCGTCGCGTGCAGCGCATAGACGCCGCGCAGATCCCGCGCATACTCCCTCAGAACCTTCTCTCCGACCCCGTCGTAGTCGCCGCACCGGTAGAGAGCCCGAGCCAGAGCGATCTCGCGCAGGCACTGGTTGCGCTCATTGCCGACACCCGTACCGTACCCACCAGCCGGAGTGAGCGCCTTCACGTCCGTCATCGCATATCCGCCGATGCCGGGCTTCTGCAACAGCGCAGCGAGCGGCCGCGCCGCCGCCGGGTCGCCGACCGACTCCAGCGCCAGCGTGACCGCACGGAAACGCGCGAACGTCGAGAGCGAATCCATCTTCGCCACGATCTCCAGCAGCGGGGGCAGCGCACGCTTGTCCTTTGTCCGCCCCAGCGCCACGATCGCGCTGTCCATCTCGCTCACCCGGCGTCCGAACGCGCCCTCCCCTTTTATACTCGGGCCGAGTACGGGCTGCTGACCCGACACCGCCGCCACCAGCGTCTCCGTTCCCGTGGCGTCGCCCAGAATGCCGAGCACATGCGCGTAGACGAATTTCTCCGACGGCGTCTTCGCCGCCGCGTAAGCCTGTCGCATCTGCGGAATCGCCAGCTCGGGCTGCGCAAGCACTAAGCTCACGTCTTTGTAATTGTTGCCCAGATTCTTCACCGCAAGCGTAAGCCGTTCGCGGCCCACGATGGCGTTGTCCTTCCAAACCAGAACCTCCGGAGGCAAGTTCCCTATTTTCACCAGATGCTTCTGAAGCGCTTTGACGTCGATAGTCCGGAATGTCTTACCCTCTCGCGCGGCCGTCGCGCCTGCGACGCCCGCCGCATAACCCTGATTTTGGATGTCCGGCTGCATGCGCATGATCGGCATCGCGTCGCGGTGCGCACTGATGCCGAGGCCGATGACCATCAGCCCTTCGACCCCTTTCGGCAACAGCGCCCGGTACGGAACATTAGCTGAGAAAATCCTCTTCGAGGTTGGCTCGCTGACGTAACAGATGTCCGCGATCGTATAACCGTGGCTGTCGAAATTGCTGCGCGCCTGCACCACCGTGTCCGGGAACGTGCGCTCGTTCAGAATGTCCAGCGGCGTGACCCAACAATCGCCCACGATCCGCTGCCGCTCACGGCTCTCCACGATCTGCGCCACGTCCCAAACTTTGCCCGCTCCAGCGCGGCCTCGCACGCCGAACAGCCACAGATCAGCCGCGTCACAGTCATTCACATATCCGAAATCGGAGTTGATGTAGCTCGCGCCGAGTTTGCGCGGCGAAAGCCCGACGCCCTGCACGGCGATCTCCTCCGCGCCCTGAAACACGCAGGGCGCACCCGCCGACGCCGCGACCTCCGCGTTGCCCGTCGCATCGACCACGCTCTTCGCCAGCACCACACCGCGTCCCCCAGGCGTCGCCACGACCACACCGATCACGCGGCTGCCTTCGACCAGCGTGCCGCAGCCCATCGCGCCGAACCAGATCTCCGTGCCCGCCTTGCGGTTCTCCCGCCGCCACCACTCGCTCTTGCCGACCACATGGACCGCCGCGCCCAGCTCCTCCACGCCCTTGTCGTGCTCCGCCGTGAACCCGCACGCGTTGCCGTACCAGTAGTTGCCGATCATGCCGAGCGTGCCGACGCCTCCCAAACCGTGCAAATGCTCGATCACCAGCGCTTTCGCGCCCTGCCGGCCCGCAGCGATACCCGCAGGCGCGCCACCGGTCCCGCCGCCCACCACGACCACATCATATTCGCCCAAAACCGACAGCGCGGTCCGCTCCGCACGAACGCTCGGCAGCCCGTTTAGGAACGGCCGTGTGCCCGTGAGCATTTCCCTGACATCGCCTTTCTCAACCGCCTGTCCGACGTTGCCCGGCCGCACCACGCCCTTGGGCTGCAGCAGCGCCTTGGCCTCCGCAGCAGCAGCCGCACCCACGCGCTCGCCCGCAACCATCAGCGCCAGCGGACGCAGCAGCCGCGCAGCCGCATCGCGCGACACGTCCGCGCATCCGCCCAGCACATACAGGCGCGGCACGCCCACGGGCCGGAAACAGCCGAGATCCGCCTTGTCCGCTCCCGGCCACTCGCCCTTCAACGGCACCAGGCCAGCCATCGGATCTGGCGGCACCTGAAACAGCGTGTCCGCGCCATCCAGCAGCGTCTTCACGAAGGTCCGGTCGCGCGCGACTTGCTCCGCCTCGGCGAAAGAGCGATACGCGCCATCCTTCATGTTGATCCGCATCGCGCACTCGAACGCCTGCCCCGCCACGCTTTTCCCCCCGCTCTTGCGCGATCCGGTTATCGGCGAGTCGTAATTGCCGGACAGCGCTTTCACTGTGACCTCTTTCGAGGCCGGCGGCTCGCCCGCGATGACCACGCGCGTGAAAAGCTGCGGGCCAGCCGGATAGGGCTGGAACCTCACACCCGCCATGCGCGCCACCGCACCGCGCTCGGTCGCGTCGATGACGACCCTCGCCAACACGGCCTGCCTCCCGCTGCGGTTTGCCATCACGATGCCCGCCACATTGCCGCCCGCGTCGCGCAGCACGTCCGTCGCATACGAACTGGTCAGGAAACCTACGCCGCTGTCCAACAAAGCCTTGTCAAGCGCCTGCTTGACGCGCAGCGGCGTCGGCACAACCACCGCCTTGCCCCCTCCCGCAGCCCGAAAAATCAGCTCGCTCACCAGGAGCCGCTTCGCGCCCTCTTTCATCTTCACAGCAACTTTCACGTGCTGCACGGTCTGACCCAGCGCCGCCGAATAGCGCACCAGATCCGGTTCCGAACCCTCCTCAGCCAACAGCGGAATGGCCTTGCCCCACGCCTTGCCATCCGCGCTCACAGACATGTGCACAGACGCCGCCTCAAAGTCGCCTGCCCGCTTGAACGTCATCAGTTCCACGCCCGCGACCGGCTTCTGCCCGCCGAGATCCGCCAGGATCGCGACGTCGCCGGCGAACTCGACTGTGCTGTGCTGCACGTCATCGTAACGACCGTCGCACAGCATTTCGCCCTTATCCCTGTGCTTGCCGCCGCTCGGCTTATCCGTCTTGTAGGTGAACGGCAGAGTCGTCTCGCTCTGCACATAGATCGACTTTGCGAGCGGCGACGCCGGCGCCTCGCCCTCCTCCAGCCACAGCCTCAGCGAACCCGCCACATCGTCCCCGAGATACGGACGGGGCGCGGCGAGAAACACCTTCGCGCCCGCCTTGGCCGCAGCCTCTGCCGCCGCCACCGCGCCGCAGGTCCCTCCGACCACCACGACGTCCACATCCTGACAGACCGGGATCGCGCGCTCCGACTCAACAACCCCCGCAGCCCTTGTGAGCGCGCCCAACCCGGCGACCGCCGCCCACACCGTGAAATACAATCCGTTCTTTTTCATGTGAACCCTCATCCACTGACCGTGCGTCATCTATTTTGTTTCACTATAACCCGCTTCACCGTGCCTGTCAAACGGTCCGGCACCTCACGCCATCCCGACTCACTTGGCGTCCGACTTTTCTAACAACACGGCCGTTTCCGCAGCCGAAAGACCGTCTGACTCCGCCCTGAGGGTCAGCTTTCCAGAAGCCCCTGCCGTTCCGCGCACGAGCACTGACAACAGTCCGTTGAAAACCCGGCGGTCCTGCGACTTGAACGAATCGAAGTCGGTCTCGTCGCCATTGTCCGTGGCCACGATCTCGCCCGGGCCCCTCAGCATGAGTCGGACCCGGTTCCGGCTGCGCGGCACGGTGCGTCCGTCCGCGTCCGTCAGCCGCAGCGCCACGAACGCAATATCCTCGCCGTCCGACTCGATCCGCGCCCGCTCCGGCATCAGAGCCAAAGCCACCGCCGGGCCGGTCGTCGACACGCGGTCTTCGGCCCACCGCTTCCCGGCCTTGTACGCGACCGCATGCAGCTCACCAGGCGCATAAACAACCTCATTCCACATCAGACGGTAGATGTCTTTTTCTTTGGCGCGCCTGCCGAGCGATTTCCCGTTCAGGAACAGCTCCGCTTCGTCGCCCGACGTGTAGACGTAGACCGGCGTAACCTGGCCGACGCGCTCCGGCCAATTCCAGTGAGGCAAGATATGCGCCATCGCGAAGTCCGGCCGCCACTGCGCCTGATAGAGATAGAACCTGTCTTTCGGGAATCCAGCCAAGTCGAACAGCCCGGTCGCGCAACTGTGCATGCCGCCCGCGCACAGGCCTTTTTCCGCAACCTCTTTCTGCGCCTGGGACTGCCGGGAGGGATCGCTGAACTTCGGATGCTTCCGGACCTCGTCGACGTAATAGGGCCCTCCGAGATAATCGAAGCCGGTCCAAATGAAATCGCCCATCACCGAGGGCGTCTTCTCCTGATCGCGCCACTCGTCGTCCGGCGGACACGCCCAACTGCGCTTACCGTCCCGATAGTCGCAGGCCATCCAGTCGTACGAGCTGTGGTAGAAATCGACGACGCCCTCTTTCCACATCCGAGTGACCGGAAAGAAATATTCGCCGCGCGAACTCAGCGTGCACACCGTCTCGCTTCCGAAAAGCGGAATCCCCGGATGCTCGCTGTGAAACCGCTCGTAGCTGAGCCCCTGATAGTTGCAGCCAAAGACATCCATGACTTTCTCAAACCCGCTGAAGCCGGACTCGACGTTGTTGTTCGCCGCCGTAGTCGGCCGGGTGGAGTCCTCTTCGTGCGCGATCTGATTCAGCCGCCTGCCGGTCTCAATATAGAGCGGCATCTGCTTATAGGAATCCTGGATCTCGTTGCCGAGCCCCCACAGGATCACGCACGGATGATTGCGATCCGACCTGATCCACGCCCGCATATCGCGCTCGTGCCAGTTCTTGAACAGGACGCTGTAGTCGCACGGATGCTTCGCCACATTCCACTGGTCGAAGATTTCATCCTTCACCAGAAAGCCCATGCGGTCGCACAGGTCCAGCAGCTCCGGCGCAGGCTGGTTGTGCGACATGCGGATGGCGTTCACTCCGGCCTCGCGCAGCAGCGCCAGCCGCCGCTCCGCCGCTCGCGCATTGAAAGCCGCCCCGAGCACGCCGAGGTCGTGATGCAGGCAGGCGCCTTTGATGTGAACATGCCGCCCGTTCAACTGGAACCCGCGCTCGTCCGGATAAAACCCGATTGTGCGGATACCGAACGTCGTCTCCTCGGCGTCCGTCACGCTCCCGTCCGCCGCGGCAAAGCGGTTCTCCACCACATAGAGGTTCGGCGAAGCGAGCTCCCACAGCTTCGGCTGTTTCACGGTCAACCGAAACTCGACCGTTGCTGTTCCAGTGGGCAAAATCCGGACCTCTTGCTCGCACTCGGCCACCCGGACTCCACGCTTGCCATTCGCCCACTCGTAAATCCGCGACACCCGTTTGGCAGACACCGCTGACCCGGCCTGATTCTGAACGGTCACGCGGACAGCGACTTCCGCCTGTTCCGCCGAGACAGACGGCGTTGTCACGCAGACGCCGTGATAGCCGATGTGGAGCGGAGCAGACCGCACCAGCCAAACGTTCCTATAGAGCCCTGCGCCCGTGTACCAGCGCGACGAATCGGCCGGATTCTCGATGCGCACGGCCAACACGTTTTTTTGCCCCGGCTTGGCATACGGCGTCAGATCGACCCGGAACGGCGTGTAGCCATACGGCCAGCCGCCGACGAAATGCCCGTTGATCCAGACCATCGCATACGACATGGCTCCGTCGAAGTCCAGATAGAACCGGTTGCCCGCGCCGTCAGCGGGAATGGCCAGTTCGCGGCGGTACCAGCCTACCCCGTTGGGTGACAGATACGCATCGAAGAACGGCTTGTCGTAAGAGAACGGCGCGTCCACGCCCCAGTCGTGCGGCACGCGCACAGGCCGCCACGCCGCATCGTTGAACTCCCGCTGAGCGTAGGACAACCCCGCGCCCGGCCCTTGTGCTGGCGGCACAAAAGGTTGCGGATTCTTGATGAGTTCCCGTCCCATGCCGTCCAGCCACGGCAGAACGTTCGTCACATTCAATGCCGCGTCTAAACTCACGGGGTCGCCTCGCTTAAACCGCCACTCGCACGCCAGCCGCGTCCGCTCCGCCGCAGTCGCTACACCGACGCACACTAGACCCGCCATCGCCAACACGACTTTCACCATAACCCTTCAAACTATGCGGGAACGCGCGAGCAGAGTCAACCCCGGTTTGCACCTTGAGCTGCGCATCCTCAACCCCGGTTTGCGATATGGCATTGCGAGAAGCTGGCGCGCTCTGTTAAACTGAGCGGCATCCGAACCCCATACATGTGAGGATCCTGAATGAAACCGCTCCAACGTCGCTCCTTCCTGAAAGCCACCGCCTCTGTCGCCGCAGCCTCCGCGCTGCCCGCGCCGCTCTCCGCCATCGCGCAAGACGCCGCCGCGCCTGCCGCCAAAGTGGTCGTCGTCCACGGCAAGGATATCGCTAAAATGCTCGCGGCCGGCATCGCCAAACTCGGCGGCTGGGAGGCCTTCATCAAGCCCGGCATGAAAGTCGCCATCAAGCCGAACATCGCCTGGAGCTCCGCTCCCGAGCAGGGCGCCAACACCCACCCCGACCTCGTCAAGGCGTGCGTGCAGGCGGCCCAAGCCAAGGGCGCCTCCAAAATCACCATCCCGGAAAACACCTGCCACCCTGAGAAACAGACCTTCAAGCTCAGCGGCGTCGAGGAAGCCCTCAAAGGCACGACCGCCAAGCTCTACCGTCCGGCCAAAGAGGATTACCAGGAGGTTCAGATCCCCAAGGGCAAAATCGTGAAGAGCGCCCATGTCCCCAAAGATATCCTCGCGTGCGACTGCCTCATCAACATGCCCGTGGCCAAGAGCCATAGCGCCACGACGCTGACCCTCTCGATGAAGAACTGGATGGGGTCGGTCTCCAACGAGGACCGCCGCGGCTGGCACCGCGACGGCTTGCACCAGTGCATCGCCGACTTCAGCACCTTCATCAAGCCCAAGCTCGTCATCATCGACGCCTCGCGCATCCTTCTCACCAAAGGCCCGCAGGGCCCCGGCGACCTGGACCACCCGAACGAGATCATCCTAAGCACCGACCC
>CAYSXF010000100.1:0-1207 GCA_964434815.1 uncultured Lentisphaeraceae bacterium | reverse complement strand
CGTGGCCGCCGACGCCTACGCCGCCACGCTCTTCAAGAAAGAGCCGTTCGACATCGGCTACATTAAGATCGCCCATGAGACGGGCATCGGGTGCGGCGACTTGAAGAAGGTCACGATCGAGCGCGTGGAGGCGTAAGCAAGAGCCGCCATGTTCACACGCCGCAACCTGCTCCGCCTGCTCATTTTCGCCGCATGCGCACTGCTCGCCCTCGGGTATCTGCCCGAAGGCTGGCGCCGGTGGAACGTGGTGCTCCCTGCCCTTAGCCCCCTGCTCGGTCTCGGAGGTGCGGCAGCAGCCCGAACGTTCGGCGTGCTAACCTTGGCCGCCCTCCCACTCCTGATCCTGCCGCTTTTCAAAGGCCGTTTCTTCTGCTGGCGGCTCTGCCCCATGGGTTTTGTGGCGGAGACCGCAGGTCGTCTCAACAAGCACAACGCGGGATTGATCCGCAAAGTCCCCTTCGTCGGCAAAGGGCTCGCGCTCGTCATCATCGCCAGCGCCGCCGCCGGTTACCCGCTCCTGATCTGGACCGACCCGCTCTGTATCTTCAACGGCTTTTTTGCGGCGTGGCGGCAACCGCTCACGTGGGGTTCGGGTGTCACGGCTATTGGCTTCATCCTCATTCTGCTCGCCAGCCTCGTGGCGCCGAATATCTGGTGCCACCGGCTTTGCCCGCTCGGCGGGCTCGAGGAGATGCTGATGCGGCTCGCGAACCGGTTCCGACCACCAAAAGAAGCGGCGCAGACGCCAACCGGCCTAGCCGCAAATGTGAACGTCGGACGGCGCGTCTTCCTGGGCTTCGCGGTCGGCGGCGCGGCTGGACTGGCCTACGGCAGGCTTAAGACCGCCGCCGCCAAAACCGCCGCTTTCATCCGCCCGCCCGGCGCGGCGGACACGAACTTCAACGCGCTTTGCGCCCGCTGCGGCAACTGCATGAAGGCCTGCCCGTACAGCCTCATCGTCCCCGACCTCGGGAGCAGCGGGATTGACGGACTCTTCACGCCGGTACTGAAGTTCCGCAGCCAAAACCCCGTCCAGGAGCAGTTCTGCTTTCAAAGCTGCAACGCCTGCACAAACGTCTGCCCCACCGGCGCCATCCGCGCCCTAAAGGCGGGAGAGAAGATGCAGACCGCCATCGGCATTGCGCGCATCGACAAGAAGAAATGCATTGCGTGGGAGAAGGGCGAATCCTGCGTAGTCTGCCAAGAG
>CAYSXF010000099.1:0-9538 GCA_964434815.1 uncultured Lentisphaeraceae bacterium | reverse complement strand
TGGCATTCGATGGCTTCGCGCATCATCAGGTCGTTTTCAATGTCAGCCAGGGTCAGCGGGCGCACGCGGCTGCCACAGAGCGGCAGACTTTCGACCAGGTTCTCGATCTCCAGCATGTAGAGGGCTTCCGTGACCGGCATGGGACTCACACCGAGACGCTTGCTGAGGCTCTTGCGGACCAGTCGGGCTCCGGGCTTGAGTTTGCCGCTGATGATCTCTTCGCGCAACTGATCGTAAACGCGCCGCGTCAGCGTGTGCCCCTCGTGTAGCGATTGTTTCACTTTTTCGTCTGTCGGAAAGCTGTAGTTCGCCATAGAAATTATCCCGCACATTTAAAAACTATTTTAATGATAACGAATAGCGGTTTACGTTGTCGAGTCCCATTCGGGTGGGGCGCAGATGTCGTTGCCGGTTATTGGAGACGTTCGTTTTATGATTGCCAGGAAGGCCTGCGCTTACCGATAATATGACGACACCGTGCAGAGCCCGTTGTGGGGCTGTTAGGTAAGCGTTCATTTGGTAAAGGAGGACGGATATGCGTGTTAGACGGTTTTCTCTCGCGGCGATGGTGATGGCTGCGGCGTGGGTTCAAGGTGAGCCTGCCGTGGCCATCATCTATGATACGGATATGGGGCCTGATTACGACGACGTGGGTGCGCTGGCGGTTTTGCATGCGCTGGCGGACGCGGGCGAAGCCAAACTGCTTGGCACGGTGTCGTGCAATCGAAACGCTACGTCGGTGCCATGCATCGAAGTGATCAACGCCTATTTCGGACGCTGGTACCTGCCGGTCGGATGCGTGCACAATGACGGCGTAGACAAGGACGCGTGGCACAAGAACAAGTGGACGACGTATCTGGCGTCGACCTATCCGCACCGCTACGCGGTCAGCATGGACGCCCCCGATGCGGTGGCGGTCTACCGCAGGCTGCTTTCAGCGGCACCGGACGCGAGCGTGACGGTGGTGACAGTGGGCTTTCTCACGAATCTGAAGAACCTGCTGCGGTCACCGCCTGACGCGGTCTCGCCGCTGGACGGCAAAACGCTGGTGAGAGGGAAGGTCAAGCGGCTGGTCTCCATGGCCGGCAAGTTTCCGCAGGGTCGCGAGTGGAACGTCCATATGGACGCCAAAGCCTCGCAGGTCGTCTTCTCCGAATGGCCCACACCCATCGTCTTTTCGGGGTGGGAGATCGGCAGCCAAATTCTGACGGGCAAGCGGCTGATCGCTATGCCGACGAAGAACAGCCCGGTGAAGGACGCCTTCGCGCTGGCGATGAAGGAGGGTGACTTCAACGGGCGCATGAGTTGGGATGAGACCGCCGCGCTCGTGGCTGTCAAGGGCAGCGAGCCCTATTTCGGCGAGGAGCGGGGGCGCATTGCCGTGGCGGACGACGGCAGCAACACATGGCAGCCGGACCCTGCGGGGCCGCACAGCCGTCTGCTGCCCAAAATGGCGTGGGGCGAGTTGGCGACGGTGATCGAGGATCTGATGATGCACCTGCCGCTGCGGTGATAAAGCGGAGCGATTAAGGAAATCAGGTTGGGTGGCGTGCTGATGAGCATGCCGTAAAGCGAAACGCGCGCGACTCCAGAGAGTCACGCGCGTTTTGTTATTCGTTAGAACGTGTAACCTGAGACGTTGCTTACAGCGGCATGTCAGGGAAGACGGTGGTGATCTTGGCGGCGCCCTTCAGGCCCTCCAAGTATTTCTGCACAGCCTCGCGGGACTTCTGCTGTTTGAGATGCTCCGTGATCTGCTCTTTCGTCGGGACCGGCTGGATCTGCTGCGGCTGCTCGGTCTTGATCAGAATGTGCGACGCAGTGACCGTTTCGGGTTTGGCCGGCTGGTCACCCTTCGCCTCCTTGGCAGGCGTCTTGGCCGTCACCTTGATCAAGTGATAGCCGAAGGGGGATTCGACGATATCGCCGACCTTCCCGATCTCTTGCGAGAAGGCGGCGTCCTCGAACGCCTTGACCATCTGGCCGCGGGTGAACTCGCCCAAATCGCCGCCCTTTTCCTTGCTCGGGCAGTCGGAGTTCGCCTTGGCGAGTTCGGCGAAATCGCCGCCGGCGGTGAGCTGCTTCTTGATGCCCAGGATTTTGGCCCGCTTCTCGGCATTGGCTGCATCGAGCCCCTTGTTCTTATCGGCGACTTCGGCGTTCTTCTTCTGAACCTCGTCGATGACCTTCTGAATGTCGGCGTCCTCAATCTTGATCGAGTCGAGGACGTTCTTCTGCAGCAGCTTGTCGATGACGATGCCGTCTTCGAACTCGGCGCGGGCAGCGGTCTCTCCGAGAGGGGATTCCTTGAAGTACTGGTCGACGGTCTTCTTCTGCGCCTTGAGCGCTTCTTCCATTTTGGCGAGCTGGGCTTTGCGGTCCGCCTCACCGATCGCGATGTTCTGCTTCTTCGCCTCGCCCAGGATGAGGGTCTTCATGACGAAGCTGTAGACCGCGCGCTGCTCGAAGTACTTGCGCGCCTCGGCCTGCTGTTCGGCAGGGACGTTCTGAGCCTTGAGAAGCGCGTCCACGACCTTGGCCATATCCTTGCGGATATACTTGGCGTCGTTGACAGATGCCACAACTTCATTGGGGTCTTTGGGCGCTTCAGGCGCAACGGCAGGCTTGCCGCTCTCGGTTTTCGCGATGGGCGCCTTGCTGGCGGTGGCCGGAACGGTCGGTTTCGTATCTTTCTTGCAGCCGGCGGTGATGATCAACGTGGTCGCCAGCGTTGTGCAAATAAGCGAGGTGCACTTCATGGTTAACTAGTCTCCAATAACGCAGGTTTCTGCGTGGGGGTTGTGTCCAACATCTCTAATGTAACACGCCGGACGGCCGAGGGCACATCGAGATGAAACGTGATAAACATACCAAGAAATCGGGATAAGCCAAGGAGAAGATTTGATTGGGCATCATTTTTCTTTCTTGCAAGGCCGTCAAAAAAGTGGTTGTCGGACGGCGGAACAGCGCTTTGGCAAAGCGCGAGAAAGAGGGTTTGGACATCGCGGTGGATGGACAGCGTGGCGTCACCCGGCTGGAGTTGCGCGAGGTGTTGGCAGAGGAAGCGGCCGGAGGGCATGGAAAAACGCAGCCACGGCCGGTCGGGGGTGTGACAGTGAGGGCAGGCTGTAAAGTCAGGCAATACCCCGAGATGCCGCAGCAGGTGGGTTTCATACCAGAGCATGAGCCCGCGCGCGTGGGCTTTCGGCGAGGAGGCCAGCAGATCGAGCGTCTGGCTGAGAAGCTCGAAAAGCGAGGCGCCTTCCTGATGACCGAGTGTCACACGTGCCGTGAGATCTGCGAGATAGGCAGCCACGACGGCGAGCCGCCAGTCTTGACGCAAATTTTCCCTTAAATTGAAAGGCTCGCATTCGCGGATGGCGTGTACGCCGTCGTGGTCGCGCCGGTAGAAAAGCAGGTCGCAGGTGTAAAATAGGTCATATTGCCCAAGAAATGCGCTTTTTGGACGGCAGGCGCCCTTGACGGAGGTCACAATTTTGCCATGAGCCGGAGTGAGCCAGGTGACCATGTGGGAGGTCTTGGACCACGGCCGGATCTGTAGAGCGATAGCCTGTGTCTGGATGATCATGAGATGGGGCGGAGTCCCGCCGCGACGCTCCTCATTTTCTTGAGGCCGGTGCGGGCGGTCTCTTCGGCCGGGAGTTTCCAGTATTCTGCGTTGAAAAGTTCGACGGAGAGCCAAATTTCAGCCCGGTTGTCGGCATAAGCCTTCAGGATGTCGCGGAGCGGCGCGATTCCATCTCCGGGCCAGATGCGGTCGGCGTCTTTGACCGTTTCACGAGGCGGTTGCGCGGGATAGTCGTTCATGTGGAGCGTGTAGGCTGCGCTGCGCCCGAGTAAGCGAAGCGAGGCCGGATCGCTGCCGCCTTTGTACAGGTGGAAAACGTCGGCGAGAATGCAGGCGTCGGGATGGGCCGCGCGAGCTGCCACATAGAGGCATTGGTCGAGGCGGCTCAGGTTTGCGGAGGAGCCCCAGAATTCGAGCTGCGGAACCACGCCCATGGTGCGGCCGAGCTCCAGAACGGCGCGGTAGCGCTCCGCCGCGCGGTCGAGATCGAGCGTCACGTCCGGTTTGTTCACGCCTGCGGGCGAGGCGGCGATGTGCGTGCCGCCCATCTGCGCGACGAGGTCCATATCGCGCTTCAATTGTTCAAATCCCTTGGCGCGCGCAGCGTCGTCGTTGACTGCCCACGCCGCGAAGCCGATGGCGTTGATGACAGTCAGCCCCGCATCCGCACAGCGCTTGCCGAGGTCTTTGAGGGAGCCGCCGGTCTCGGCGACTTTCGCGAGATCGGAAACCCAAGGTTCGATGCCTGCATAGCCCGCTTTGATCGCCAAGTCGATCTGCTCGGGCAGCGGGAGCTTGTAGCCGCGGATCGTACCGGTGTTGAGGGAGAAGCGAAAGTTGCCGGTGGCGGCCTTGGCGGATTCGGCGCGCGAGGGGTTTGGCAACACCATTGCACCGGCACCGATTGTCGCGGCTGTCATAAACGTTCGGCGGGTTGTACAGGCTCTCATCTTGAGGGTTCCATTCATGGGTTGAATGCAGTGTAGCCGGAATCGGATGGGGGCGTCAATGGGGGGAGAGAATCGCGCTCACAGATCGAGTCGAAGAACAAAGCCAGGCGAACCCGTTTTGAGACGTGGACAGCGAGAGTCCATATCTGGCACTTATTAATGGTGACGAGTGCTAGCCGAGAAGACGAAATAGGAGCCGCAGCACAACGCACTAATCGCTGGCCACGCGGCGTATCTCGTCGGCTGGGATCGCGCCTTCGCGCAAGATGGTGAGCGAACCGTCAGGCTCCACCTTTACGACGGTGCTGGCAACGCCGCCGGAAGAGACCCCTCCGTCGATTACGAGGTCCGCTTCGAGCCCCACATCTTTCAGCGCGTCCACGGCGCTGACCGCAGGCATGGCGCCGCTGAGGTTCGCGCTGGTGACTCGCAAGGTGCCGCCGCAGGCGGAGAGCAAGGCGCGGGTGGCGCTGTGGTCCGGCACGCGGAAGCCCTCGTAGCCAGATGGACAGGGCAGCACGAGCGTGAGCGCGCCCGGCCAATAGGCGGAGGCTAGGCGTTGCGCGGCTGGCGGAAAAGTCGCACCGAAAGCGGTCACTGCGTGGGAATCGGCTGCGAGCAGGGCAATAGGTTTGCCGGTGGGGCGTCCTTTGATGGTGCAGATGCGCGCAATGGCAGCCTTGCAGGCGGGGTGCGCGGCGATGCCGTAAACGGTGTCGGTTGGTATGACCGCAACGCCACCTGCGCGTAGCATTCTGGCGGCGTTCGCGAGCGTCTCAGGGGTCGGGGCGTTCATGGCAGATTTGTACCACACTTGAGATTGGTGCGCAAGGCGTGTACACTAAGACCGTTGATTGGGTAAGTGGTCGTGTCAATTCCCGGCTGCTGCCGAATAATTTCTAAGGTCATAGGAGCGGGATGAAGTTTTCACTTTCCACAAACTGGAATGCGCAACGGCATGAGGATGGCGAGAAGCTGGTTGACGAGATCGTCGCCCTGGGCTTCGGCGCGCTTGAGCTGGGATACCACATGACCGAGGAGCTTGCGGTCGGCGTGCGCCGGCGCGTGCAAGCTGGCGAAGTCGCGGTTGGGAGCGTGCACGCCTATTGCCCCGTGCCGATCGGAGCGCCGCACGGTTATCCGGAACTATATCTGTTGGCTTCTCTCGATGAAGACGAGCGAGCCATGGCCGCGATTTTAATCGGAAAGACGCTGACATTTGCGTCCTCCATGGGAGCGAGCGCCGTGGTGCTCCACGCGGGGCGCATTTTTTTGAATTCACTTTTTGGCAATCTTCATACGCAGACTCTGGTCGATGCATTGGAGAAAGAGGGATCGCTGGAAGCTGAGCGTTATCAGGGAATTTTGACCAAAGCGCGCCGCCGCCGTGCGGCTCGGGTTCGGAAATATTTCGACGGATTCTGCTTCTCGTTGGATACGCTTTTGCCGAAGTTCGAGAAGGCCGGTGTCACGCTGTGTCTGGAGAACTTACCCTCGATTGAGGCTTTTCCCGATGAGCGGGAGATGCTGATGCTTAAAGAGCGTTTCGACACGCCGGCGCTGGCCTATTGGCATGACATGGGGCATGGTCAATGCCGCGAAAATGTAGGGTGGTCACCGCATGTCGAGACCGCCCGCGCGTTATTGCCGTATACGCGCGGCATCCACATTCACGACGCGCTGCCGTTGCTGAACGACCATCTGCCGCCCGGCAAAGGCGAGATTGATTTCGAAGCGTTTTCGTTTTATGGCGCGGACGGGGTGATCAAAGTCTTCGAACCTGGCCCCAGCGTAACCGGATCTGAGCTGACAGAAGCGTTACGCTTTGTGGAGAAGGCGTGGAGCGGGTCTACGGCGCTGCCGTGATCGCCTTCGCGAAGAACGCTTCGAGTTGCTGAATGTTTTTAGAGGCGTCGAAAATATCCTCGGCGGTCTTTCGGCCCTCCTTAGCTATCCGGATGCGCAGCTCTGTGGAGGCAAGGGCCGTCGCTAGGGCGTCGGCCAAGCGGGCGGGATCGTCAGGCGGCACTAACAGTCCGTTGACAGAGTCGACGATCACCTCATGGGCTGAGCCGGCCGTGGTTGTGACCAGCGGTGTGCCGAGGGCCAGCGCTTCGACAAGGATGTTGGCGATGCCGTCGCTGTCGCCGCTGCCTGTGCGGCGCGAAGGGAGGGCCAGCACCGAAGCGGTCGCCAGGTGCGAGCGGATTTCTTCCTGAGATTGCCAGCCGACGAACATGACGGATTTCTCGAGCCCCAATTTTTCAGTGAGCTGGCCGAGGTCACGCCGCAGAGATCCAGAACCTGCGATGACGCAGGTGAAACGTACGCCTCGGTCACGCAAGAGCGAACAGGCTCTGATGAGCGTGTCGAACCCCTTTTTATCTTCGAGACGCCCGGCGCTGAAAATCACTTCGTCCGGCCGGGCACAGTGGAAGGGAAACTCGTTGAGCGGCAAGCCGTGATGGATAAGGACGACCTTGTCTGGCGGGATGCCGCTGCCGATCACCGCATTTGCGGCGCGTTGCGAGCAGGCGGCGACGCCGTTGACGGTTCGCAGGCGGCGGAAAACGGACGGAGGCGTAGCCGTGAAAATATCGTGGGCATGCACCGAACAGGTCCATGGCAGATCTAGCGCGCGGGCCACAATGGCGGTGAGGTCGGCGGTGATTCCCGCGAAATGGGCATGGATCAGCCTGCTGTCAGTTTCGAGGACTTTCTTGGCGAGGTCGGCGGCCTGCGGCAGGCGCATCAAAATGCGGAGCGCTGTGTAAGGCGAGCGGAGCAGTTCCTCTGCGATTCGCGCGCAGGCGGCTCTGAAGAAACGAAAACGAAAGCCCGTTGGACAACTCGCCAGCGAGTTTTTCAAAGGGCTCTCGTCCCCCTTCAACAATCTGACATAGACCGGCCAGTTGCGGCAGCGGAGCTGATCCAGTTCGCGCCGGATGAAGGTCTCACTGGGTGCCGACTGGTCGAGCAGATAGGTGACAGGGAATGGCATGTGCTCAAGGCTGTTTGGGGTGCAGGTCGAGGTCTGCGGGTATGGCCAGAATCGACGCGCAGAGCAGGTCGATGGTCTGGGACGCGTCGTCGAGGCTGATCAGTTCCACGGGGCTGTGCATATAGCGCAGCGGGATGCTGAGCTGTGCGACAGCCGCGCCCGAGCGCGACATGCGCATGGCCCAGGCGCAGGTGCCGGTGCCGCGGCTGCGGACTTGGCGCTGGACCGGAATCTTCTGAGCCTCGGCGGACGCAAAGGCGAGGGCGTTGAGCTTCGTGTGGTAGGTCGGGCCGATGCCCACCACGGGGCCTTCGCCGATGCGGATGTCGCCGGCGACTTTGCGGTCCTCTTTCTGCGCGTCGGTGGCGAAGGTCACGTCCACGCAGAAACCGACATGCGGATCGATATCGTAGGCGGCCGTGATGCCGCCGACGAGCCCGACCTCCTCTTGCACGCTGGCGACCATGTGGAGGGCGACGTTCAGCTTCTGGCCGGCGAGGCGGCGCATAGCCTCTGTCACGATGAACGCGCCGATGCGGTTGTCGAAGCCGCGGCAGGCGACGCGGTTATTCGCGAGCGGGCGCCAGCCTGCGTCAACGACCGCAGGGCTTCCCAACTCCACGATTTCGAGGGCGTTGGCCCGGTTCTTTGCGCCGATGTCCACGGCGATATCCTTGAACTCCTGCGGCGCGACTTTCTCGCGGTCCTTCGCGGACATCAGGTGGGGAGGGCGCACGCCGAACACGCCGTAGACGGGGCCGGCCTTGCCCTGGATCACAATGCGTTCGGCCGCGAGGGTGGGAACCGTGACGCCGCCGAGCGGACACATATAGAGGAAGCCGTCGTCGTCAATGTGCTGCACCATGAAGCCGATCTCGTCGCAGTGACCTTCGATCATCACGCGCAGCGGCGCTTCAGGGTTGAGGCAGGCGCGCAGGTTGCCGTGAATGTCGATCGACAGGTTGGGGACGTCGGCGGCCTTCAGATAGCTGGCCAACAGCGACATGCCGTCATATTCAAAACCGGTGGGGGTGGGTGTTGCGACGAGGTTCTGTAGGAGAGAGAGTGCTTGCTTATCCATCTGGATTCTGCCTTTCCGCTTCAGATGCGAAGGCGACGGTGAGCCGCCCGCATGTGTAAAAAATCAGTGTATATGTGGCGGAACCAAACATCAAGGATGGAAAACCTTTGACAAAGCGCTTGCGTCGGAAACGCAAGGTGCTATTATAGTACGCACTTTTCCGCCTGACTGTGTGGTCATTGAGGCTGTAATGCCGTGCGGATGGTTTTTTTTAACGAGGAGTAACGGAATATGGCCAAGATTGATTTTGGCGGTGTCGTAGAGACCGTCGTCACACGTAAAGAGTATCCCTTGAAGAGAGCGCAGAAGGTTCTCAAGAAGGAAGTCATCGCCATCATCGGCTATGGCGTTCAGGGGCCGGCTCAGTCGCTCAACATGCGCGACAACGGCGTCAACGTCATCATCGGCCAGGACAAGCGTTTTGCTGGAGACTGGAAGCGCGCGGTGAAAGACGGCTTCAAGCCCGGCACGTCGCTCTTCGACATCGAAGAGGCTTGCGAGAAGGCCACGATTGTGATGATGTTGGTGAACGATGCCGCGATCAAGCAGGTGTGGCCTCGCGTGGCACCTTACATGACCGCCGGCAAGGCGCTCTATTTCTCCCACGGTTTCGGCTTTGTCTACAACAAGCTGACGGGCGTGAAGCCCAGCGCGGACGTGGACGTGATTTTGGTCGCGCCGAAGGGCTCGGGCACTTCGGTGCGCCGCAACTTCCTTGCGGGTGTGGGCATCAACTCCAGCTACGCGGTGGCACAGAACGCGACCGGCATGGCGGGAGAACGCGCACTGGCTATCGGCATCGGCGTGGGTTCTGGCTATCTCTTCCCGACGACCTTCGAGAATGAAGTCACCTCAGACCTCGTGGGCGAGCGCGGCGTGCTGATGGGCGCGTTGGCCGGCATCATGGAGGCTCAGTA
>CAYSXF010000098.1:0-9538 GCA_964434815.1 uncultured Lentisphaeraceae bacterium | reverse complement strand
ACCTCTCTATTCGTCGGCAGCGTCAGATGTGTATAAGAGACAGTTGTTGAGCAGGCCCATCATGAAGGAGCAGAGCGGCAGGCCGGTCGCCTGCATCTGCGCCTTGTACTTGGCGCGCGTCGAGGCTTTGAAGATGTCCAGTTCGTCCGCAGCGTCGCCTGCCCAGACTTGGACGCCGTCGAGCCCGGCCTGCTTGGCCGCCTCGAGCCCGAGCGAGCAGGAACCGATTTTGATCTGCGCCTTGTTGGCCGCCCATGCGGCTTTCGGCAGCAGTGCGGCGGTTGCCAACGCGCCGGCTGTCTGCCACAGAAACGATCTGCGAGTGAAGGTCATCGTTCGCTCCTTATCCTTGTGATTTACCTAAAAGTTTGAAGGCGTCTGCCCAGGCGATCTCGTGCGGCAGGCGGCCGGTTTTGGCTGCCAAGGCGGCTACGGCGCCGGCGGCTTCGCCCATGGCGACCGCGTTGCCCGTCACGCGGTAGCTGGCGTGGGCGATGAAGTCGCCGCTGATGCAGCGGCCCGCCATCATCAGTCCGTCCACATCTTTGGCGATGAGCGCGCGCAGCGGGATGTCATACGGCTTCATCTTGAATCCGCCGTGCGAAATCGTTTCGGCCTCGTTCTTCTTGCGGTCGGCGGCGTGGATGTCGACGTTGAAGGTGACGCGTGCCACGGCGTCGGGATGCCGCACGCCGCTGATCAGATCGCCGCGCGTCACCGTGTAGCGGCCGTGGATGCGGCGTCCGTCGCGGATGCCGATCTGCTCGGCGGTGGCGACGACTTGCATGCCGGCCCACGGCCCTCCGAGCGCGTTTAAAGCGCTGACCACATGCAGCACTTCGGCGCGGGCTCGCACGGTGGCTTCGGTTACCTGCGCGGCGTCGTAAGGTTTGACGCCGTACTCGTGGTTGATCATCACCGTCAGCACGTTGTCGCGGACGTGGAAGAGCGTCGGGTGTCCGTATGAGGTTTCGCAGCCTGCACGCTTGAGCTCAGACTTGAATGCGGTGACCGCTTCGATGTGGCGCTTGTCGTTGTTGTTGTAGAACGAGATGAATTCGGAGAGGGCGTTCACGTCGCGCACGACGGCCAGCGCGTTCAGCGTCAGCGGCTGGCAGACGCCGTCCGGCTGCTGGCCGCAGTCCCAGCCGCAGCCCGCCTGCGCGCCGAGGTCGCCGTCGCCGGTGGCGTCGATGAACACGGGCGCGCGCCAGGCTTCGCGTCCGGACTTCGACTCGGTGACGATCATGGAAAGGCGGGTGCCGTCGCGGTACGCCGCCGCTACGCGGGTGTGCACCTGCGGGATGACCTTGGCCTCGGCGCACAGGTCCTCCAGCAGCAGCTTCATGGCTTCAGGCTCGTAGGTGAAGCGGTCGGGGTTTGTGTTGCGGCGGGCCTTGCGCTCGTCGAGCTTACGCACCAGCTCGCGCGTCAGCCCCGGCTTGTCGAAGTCGAAAATCCATGTGAGCAGGCCTGCGGTCCACACGCCGCCGAGGCAGCCGTTCAGGTCGAACAGCCGCGTGCGCGCTCCCGCACGTGCCGCCGCGAGGGCGGCCGACACGCCAGCGGGGCCCGCGCCGCAGACGATCACGTCGGCGTCGGTATGCAGCGGCAACGCGCGAGCGGGCTCTTGAAATTGACCGGCTGCTGCCGGAGCGGCACCCCCCGCGCCGTGTGCGAGATGCGGTGCGGCCATGACGCCCGCCGCACCGACGAGGGCAGTCTGAAAAAATGTGCGGCGGTTGATTGCGGCAGAAGGAGAGAGAATCGCAAGCGCTTTCACAGCATTCATCATGCCCGCTATTATGCCGCGCCTGTTAGGGATGTCAAACCCCATTTGCAAAAACGTAAGCGGGGGAAGGGTATCAGAAACGTGACATGACAAAACCGGATCTTTGTGCAGCCGAGGAATTTGGGCGGAAACAATATAGATGAAACCTATAGAACGAGGTTGATCGTGGAGACATGAGGGAATAGGGTGATAGATTAGGAAGGTCGATTAAGGGCAAGGCACCCCTCATCTTTCATCCTTATCTATTCCTTTAATCTGTCACTTTTCTGACACGCACCCTGTGCGGCAAGCATGCCGCAGGCCGCCTGGATGTCTTTGCCGCCGCTGTAGCGACGGATGACGGGCGCGGCGAGGTGGGTGCGCAGGAAATCGCGAAACGCGTTGCGCTCGTCGTCTCCGGGCGGCGTGAATCGGCCTGTGGTGTCGTTCATGTCGATGAGATCGAGTTGCACGGGCAGGTCGCCGACCCAGGCGGCTAATTGCCGCGCGTCTTCTTCGCCCGTGTTGAAGCCTGAGATCAGCGTCCACGCCAGCGTCACGCGGCGGCCGGTCGCGGCGTGGTACTCCGCGAGCGCGGCCCGCAGTTCGCCGGAGGGATGGGACATTTCGACGGGCATGACACTGAGGCGCTTCACGGGGTCTGCGGACGTGAGCGAGACCACCAGACGGAAAGCGTGTCCTTCGTGCGTCAGGCGGCGGATGGCCGGTATGATTCCGACGGTGGAGAGGGTGATGGATTTGGCCGCGATCGCCAAGCCCGACGGTTCCGAAAAAATGCGGGCTGCCTGAATGACAGCGTCGTAGTTGAGCAGCGGCTCGCCCATGCCCATGAAGACCACGCCGCGCACAGGGTACGGCAGGCTGCGCCGGATCTGGGCGACCTGTGCCACGATCTCCCACGCGGCCAGATTCCGCACAAAGCCCATGCGGCCCGTGGCGCAGAAAGAGCAGCCCATGGCGCAGCCGACTTGGGAACTGACGCAGATGATCGCTTTAGGCGTGTCAGGACGGTGGAGCAGGGGAATGAGGACGGTTTCGAAACGGGCACCGTCGATGCCTGCGAAAAGGTATTTGGTGAAACCGTCGTCCGCTGACACGCGGCAATCGAGCTGCGTGAGTTCAGGAATATGCAGCTCTCGTCTGATGTCTGCCAGCCAGCGGGCGGAAAGCGTCGTGTCATCCGTCGGCCATTCGCCGCGCCTGAGGGCTGAGGACTGGAGCCGCCGGGCGAGGCTGGGCGTCATGCCACACGCGGCGTAGCGCTCGGCAAGCTGCTGCGAAGTGAATGCGGTGATCGGTTCGGATGACATGTGCCAACAGCTTGCCGGAACGGCGCTCACGCGTCAAGGCCGCTCTTGGCAGGTTCGACCGGCGGGCAGGAATGATTCGGCTTTGCAGGGTGGATGGCATCGGTTAAGATTCGATACAAATTATGGGGGCGTTATGAGACGTGTCGGATTATTGCGGGGAATCGCGGTGTGGCTTTGCTGCGGGTGTGGTGCTGCCGGTGCGGACCGGGTGAACGATCTCGAGACGGTGAAGGCGCGGATTGTTGCGAGTGTGCGCAAGGCGTCGCCCGATCTGAAGAGTGCGCGTACCTTCGCTCAGTCTCAGAGGCCAGACGGGTCGTGGGGGGACGTCCGGTACGAGGCCAAGGACCGCATGTACTGGCCGCCCATGGAGCACTTAGAACGGCTGGCGGTTCTGGCCGAAGCGTACGATTCGAACAACGTGGCGGAGGCCGAGCGGGCTGCTGTGACGCAGGCGTTTGTGAGGGGCTTCGACTTCTGGGTGGCGCGCGATCCGAAATCATCGAACTGGTGGTACAACGAGATCGGCGCGGTTGAGTGCCTTTACCGCCTGATGCTGCTGACAGAGCCGCTGCTGACCGGCGGCCGCCTCGAAAAGGGGTGCGAGTTGCTGGCGCGTTCGAAGCTCGCCATGACTGGGCAGAATCTGGTCTGGCTTGCGGAGAACGTGATCGGCCGGGCGTGCTTACAGCGCGATGCGGAGCTGATGGCTGCGGCGTTTAAGCGGATCGAGGCTGAAATCGTCGTGACGGACAAAGAGGGCATCCAGCCTGACTTCAGTTTTCATCAGCATGGCGCGCAGCTCTACTCGGGCGGTTACGGCAACGGATTCGCTGCTTCCGCGCCGAGGTTCGCTCTGTTGGCGCAGGGCACGTCGTTCGCGTTCGCGCCCGAGAAGATCCGCATCTTGGAGAACTATCTGCTGGAGGGCCAGCAGTGGATGATCCGCGGCAATCAGTTCGACTATTCGGCCAGCGGGCGCGAGCCCACGCGGCCCAACAGCGGGAAGGTTGGCGGCTACGCTACCAACGCGCGGAGCCTGCTCAAGCTCGACGCGGTGACGAGGCGGGACGAGCTGGAAAAGCTGGCCGCGCGCATTGAGAAAGGCGTCACGGAGGCGACGCCCGCGCTGACCGGGCACAAGCATTACTGGTGTTCGGACTACACCGTGCATCAGCGGCCCGAATGGATGGCGTCGGTGCGCCTGACGAGCGACCGGATGCTGCAGACCGAAGTCGTCAACGAGGAAAACCAGCTTGGTGAGCACCTCTCGGACGGCGTGACCTATCTCTACCGGACGGGCGGAGAGTACAAAAACATCTTTCCCGTGTGGGATTGGGCGCGGCTGCCGGGAATCACCGTGGAGCAGAACCGGCCGTTGCGGCGCATCGACAATAAGCGCAGGGGAGCGCGGGCCTTCGCGGGCGGAGTCTCCGACGGCAGGTTCGGCGTTTCGGCCATGGACTTCGAGCGCGACGGCCTGACTGCGAAGAAGGCGTGGTTCTTTTTCGACGGCGAGGTCGTATGCCTTGGCGCGGGTATTGCATCAGCCAATAGCTACCGCGTGATCACCTCGGTGAACCAGTGCCTCGCTGATGGGCCGGTGACGGTCAAGCGGGCAGGGGGCGCGGCTGAAAAGCTGGAGTCGCCCGCCAAGATCGAGAAGCCGGCGTGGGCGCACCACGGCGGGCTCGGATACGTCTTTCTTGATGCGGGCGAAAGCGTAGGCGTGGGTTCTTCGGTTCAGACGGGAAGCTGGAAACGGGTTTCTTCGGTACAGAAGGCCGCGCCCGTTTCCATGCCGGTGTTTTCGCTGTGGGTGAACCACGGCAAGCAGCCTGCAAACGCAACCTACGCCTACGCGGTGACGGTTAAGAAAGACGCGGCAGCCTTGGACGCTTATGCAGCCGCGCCGCCGGTGCGCGTGGTGTCTAACACGCCGCAGGCGCAGGCGGTCGAACAGACGAGGGAAGGCCTGCTGCAAGCCGCATTTTATCAGGCGGGCTCGGTTGCGAACGAAGCATGGGGACAGGTCAGCGTGGACACGCCGTGCCTGCTGATGCTGTCGAAGGCGGATGGAAAGACGCGCGTGACAATCTGCAATCCCCGAAACGAAGGAGGCGCTGTCCGGATCAAAGTGGGATCGACGGTTCGCTCAGTGCAATTGCCCGCTGGCTCTGCTGCAGGGTCGAGCGTGTCTCTTACGTTATGAGTCGTGCCGGATTATTGTGGGCAATCGCGGTGTGGCTTTGCTGGTGGGTGTGGTGCGGCCGGTACGGACCGGGTGGAGGATATCGAGGCGGTGAAGGTGCTGCTCTATCCCGATGGCCGCAGTTGTATCCTGCCTCTTGTCTCTCGGTGGTCTGCCTGCATGTGGCGCGCGGCCTCGCCCGATGCTATGTCAAACACGCCGCCTTGCAGGAGGCGGGTCCTACACCCTGAACCGTCTCGTCGGAGGGGTGTCGCTATTCCTCTACGGGTTCGGCAACCAGGCGCAGGAATCCACGGTTATTATCAATGCGGAATACCGTATCGCGAACCTCACAGTTTTCATCGGCAGAGACGACCGATACGCTTATGGGAGCAGTCCGAGTCCAGTTGCCGAGAGTCATGGCACAATCCACAAACAGGCAGACATCCTGGGCCTCGGTGTTCACTGAGTAACGGTATGTGAGATAGGTGGAATCGCCATCCTTGCGGACATTCACCAAGTCCGGGGTGACACCATGCGGTTCAGTGCCAGCCCTAGTGCCCATGGCATGTTCAACCAGATTCGGGAATCCGTTTCCGCTGAACGCGGAATTGGTTTCCGCTGTATAGGTAACGATGTTGGAAACCCGACGATAAGCACCGCTAATATACGCCTGCAGGTAGCATGTGTAGACGCCAGGTACGTGATTCTTTGCATACGTGTACGTAAGTTCATTCCTCGCATTGCGCTCCAGGACGATCTGATTGTCTTTCGATATGACCCATGTAAGCCCCAGGTCAGTTCCCGGGGAACGGTTTATGCGGTTGAGATCGTCAAGTTCCAGAACATACTGTTTCAGGTAGGTATCGGTGCTCTTCGGTGCCACCACTTCAAAAATGACTGATGTCTGGGATACACCGTCCGCTCCTGTAATGGAGATCGGGGCCTCAATGAGGCCGACTTGCGTCGGAGTGCCGGAGATCAGGCCGGTTGAGCTATTCAGCGTTAAACCAGATGGAAGCCGAGCAGAGGTATAGAGAACCGGATCTCCGGTGGCCTGCAACTGTATGCTTGCTGAGGTTCCTGTCTGCAACGTATATTTCCTGTCATTAATAAGTACAGGGGCCAGTTCGTTGCCGAACGTACGGTAACCCACGAAGTTGGAAACTCTTGTGATTTCGCCCGTGACAAATGCCTCAAGGAACACAATAAACTCGCCCGGCATGCTGTGCCGTCCATAGTTGAAAATGGTCTTTCCTGCATCTGGATACTCATATATCCGCTGCCCATTTCGGCACACAACCCAGCGAAGCGAATCATCGGTTCCGAACGTTCTCTTAATATTGAAACTGGGCAGCACAGTGAGATGGAAACGATCTTCAACCGCAACCCGCGTGTCAGGCATGACCTCAAACTCCATGCCGAATGTGGCTGCTCCATAGGAGTTGACGGCTGTGATGAAGGAAGTATTTGTGCCCGCGGTTGTCGGGGTGCCCTTGATCGATTTTGATGCACCGTCGTAGTAGAGTCCGGCAGGAAGACCATTCACCGCTATGTCGGTTGGATTTCCTGAAACCTGAACTAAAACAGGGTCGATGGCGCTTCCTTGATAGCAGATGTATGAATCCTCCATCGAAAAGACGGGAGCGTCTTCCATTTTGCCGTCCGATTTGTATGTGAGTGTGTTAGAGACAGGCCGATATTTGCCCTTGATCCAGGCTTCAAGACGTATCTGTATGTGTTCATTCTTCTTATCTGAGCTATAGCTGAACGTGTACTCACCAGATGCGCTGCGGCGGACAACCTCCTGATTACCGTTAACCCTGACCACCCAGACTAGACCGGGATGCTCACCCGCCGTACGGGTCACCACGTGATTATCATCGATTGAAAGGTGATATTTGGCGGTGTAATCATCACCCCCCTGCTGGATATTGAACGTAACCGTCTTGGTTGCCACTCCGTTCGCTCCGCTGGCCGATATCTTTACAGGGAAACTCCCATACTCGGTCGGTACGCCAACAATGGTTCCCGATGCGGTCACTTCGAGACCTGAAGGCAGGCCGGAAGCGGAGAACCGATCGCAGGGCTGATCTGTCGTGATGACATAGGGAGTGATCTGCTCACCCGCGACGCCGGAGTGGGTGCTTGCGCTCGTTATATGCACGCTAAAGACAGCATTCGGCGGCGTGTAGGTTACGATGTTTGATACACGTTGCCCCAAATATTCCAGATGTATGGTGTAAGTGGAGCCTGAATAGTTCATGTAATATTGGTAGCGGGTTTCGCTCAACGCATTGCGTCCGAGAACCTGTGTTCCATTGCTTTTAACAATCCATGTCAAGCCGCCACCGTTTGGGCCATCCCCCTGGGTGCGGGTGACCACATAATTTTCATCTAAGACAAGGGTGTGGTAATTCAGCAGGCCGCCTCCATTGTCACCGCTGACGACATCCAGCCGTAGTGTTGCCGTGGTCCAGTCGCGGTTATTTTCCGCATAGAGCGTGACAAGGTGTTTTCCTGTCTGCACGGGTGTGCCTTTAAGAAGGCCGTTGGAATCGACTTTCAGGCCCAACGGCAGATTCGAAGCAAAAAGTTTTGTTGGTGAGCCCGTGGCAGTGATCTGGTACTCGTATGGCTTGTTCGCTACGGCGACCTCAGCCATCTCGCTTGAGATGATCGGCCCGGCATAATCAATGCCGACCCGGTATCCGACAGTATTGCTCGTGCGGGCGTAGCGATTCACCTTCCAGCAGTCGAGATAAACAACAAAATCGACGCCGGCCTTGTTCCCATAATAGGTGTATGAGGTTTCACCCGTAGCTACCCGGCCGAGTTTCTCAAGACCGTTTTCCTTGATAACCCATCCCAGGTTCTGAGCCTCCGGCGACAACGTGCTGCGATGGATGGCCAGTCCTTCCAGCCATACGCTATACGGCTGCAGATCCTGTACACCCTCAGTTGCGAAAATTGGGGAGACAGAGCTCAACGCCAGAAGCGCCGGGAGGGTGACTTTTATCCATGCGGGGATCAGTGATTTCCATTTCATGCTTCACTCCTCGATTTTCGCGAGTTTCGTCTTCCACGCAATGACATCAAATTCCAGTTTGCCGATCTTTCCAAGAATGGCCGACATCGATTCCCATGATTTCGCCGGCGTGCGGGCCTCCATGCAGATGACGACGTCATGTTCATCATTCCAGTACCAGGAATAGATCTTCCGGCACGTTGTATATTCAGTCCTTCCCGGACTATATACCTCTTCTGTGACCAGACGCTTGACCTGAAAATAATCGTTTGTGGAGCCTGTTTCAGAACTTAAAACCGGTAACGAAGCCGATTTGTCATTGACCCTGGCTGCAACCCACTTAGAAGCCTTGATCCCAGTTCGATTCTCAACCTGTTCTAAGGACTCAATTCTAACGCCTGTCTTATAATGGGCCTTATTCAGATCATCCGGTGTGATGACCCAGGAACTGCGATCCCGGGTCGATTGATCATAGACAGACCACGCTACAGGGACCAGCGCCTGGCAATCAATAGATTTCAGCATAGCGGAATGGAACTCTACGGCGTTGTCTAATGCAGGCAGAACGCTTGTCCACAGAACAAGAAATGGAGCGATCCAGATTATTTTCACAAACAAGCTCGCAATCAATTCGTTTCCATAACTTGAGATAACCGACTCTTGTAAGCAGTCACCTGCCTCATTGATCTAACTAAAATCTATCATCTACACCGAAAACCTTTCAAGCAAATAATGTCATTCATTGATAGGCTTCTTGTTTTTTAGCATGACACTGACAGCCTTGCTGCTTCCGAAGCCTCTGTGGAAGACATAGTCGAAGGCTGTGTCGGGGTAGGGGCGTTCGCTGGGTGGATGACCCAACCTTTCCTGCCGAGCCCCCTTGAAGCTGTCCTTGAACCCTGCGTCGAGGACAGACCTGATCGTACCTTCGCTCACGAAAAGTGGGTCGTCTAGGTTCATGTTGAAGTCGCCTGCGATGATGAACCTCGTGACTTATTGGAAGAGGCTTTGCCGCAAGAAGGCCGAAAAAATGGCTTCTCTTTTGCTTCTGTTTGCACTCGAAATAGGGTGCTTTGAGGTGCCGTCAGAAGGAAATCTAAAATAAGGTGCTGGATAGCAGATAGGTAAAAAACAAAAATCCCCAATAATTGGGGCTTTTTAAGATGGTGCCAGGAGAGGGAGTCGAACCCTCACACCCTCTCGGGCGGCAGATTTTG
>CAYSXF010000097.1:0-9542 GCA_964434815.1 uncultured Lentisphaeraceae bacterium | reverse complement strand
AGATGTGTATAAGAGACAGGCGTGAAATGGCGGAGCAGAACCGCGTCGTGCGCGAGCAGCTTGAGGCCAGCCGGTACGCCAGCCTCTCGATCACCAACATGCAGTCGATCGCCGACCACGAGTCCGCCAACCTGCGCACGCTCTCCAACGAGTGGTCTCGCATCGCTGAGCGTCTGGCCACCTTCCCCAACCAGACGGTGATGCAGAAAGCCGACGTCAACCGCATTGATTACAAGGTCGATCTATACGAGATCCGCCAGCGCCTGCAGGCTAAATCCGGCGAGCTGAAAATCCAGCTCATGCCCACGGAACTCGGCCTCGACGAGTCCGTCGACAGCGGCGACGCCATCCGCGTGCGCATGCTGCAGCTCAAGTCCGTGGAAAAGCTCGCGGACCTCACCCTTGACCGCCAGATCCAGCGGCTCGTTGAAATCTACCCGCTGTCGCCGGTGCAGCACAAAGACAAAAAGGGGCGGAAGATCTTCGAGGAGTATCCCGTGCGCATCGAATGCGACGTGGATTTCGAGCACCTCTACACCTTTTTCCAATCCGTTTTCGAGGAGAACCAGGTCTTCGCTTTCCGGAACATCCGCATCGAGTCGGGCCCCACGTTCGACTCCAAGCTTCGGGTGAAGGCCATCCTCTCGGCTCTGCTGTTTGAATAAGGATTTCGTTATGGACAAACTATGGAAATGGGTGATGCACCTCAACGCCAAGGCGTTCTGCATCGCTGCGACGCTCTTCTTCTTTTGCGTGTCGCTCTGGTGTGGCTGGCTGATCCTGCATCCGTACGCGCCGCTCAAGGACGGAGCCCGCGGAAAACTGCCGGAGCTCACGCCGGTGAGTCCCATGAGCACGCTGGACTTCGTCTCGAACCAACTCGCGTCCGAAGTGCTGGCCGTTCCGGTCGACCCTTTCCGCCCCACCATCGAGGCCATCTTCACCAACGAAACGGAACGCGCCGCTTTTCTTAAGGCGCTCAAAGCCGCCCAGAATGCGGCTGCCGGCATCTCCTCTGCCTCCGGAGCCAAAAAGGAAGACCCGTTCGCACACCTCCGTAAGAAAGACACGACTTCAGGCGCGCTCTCCGGGCCTGACGGACAGGCCATGATCATTCCCAAACTCACCTTCTTGGGCTTCTTCCAGCGCCCGGACGGCAAGCGGGCTGCCATGTTCTACGACTCTGCCAACAACACCACCGTTTTCTACGACACCGGCAAGCAGATTCACGGCGTGGATATGCTGGACGCCAATGTGCATGAGGCCCAGATCCGTTTTCCAGACGGCACGACCCGCACCCTGCCGATCGGAGGCTCTGTCGAACTCGCCGCAGAGCCAGACAAGAACCCACCTAAAAAAGTACCCGCAGCCGCCAAACCCGTTGCCGGGGCCAAACCTGGTGCCGGAGCCAAGCCGGGCGCCGCCGTGAAACCGGGGGCGGCCAACAAAGCCGCCCCGCAGCAGAAGGCCGCGCAACAAAAGGCCAAGAAGCCGAAGGTTCCCAACCCCAATCCATGAGCCTATCCCCTGTCATGTCCCTGACTTGAACCCAATGACCAGTGACTAATGACCAATGACTCTTTCCCAACCTGAACTTATGGAAACAGAACACCATATCCGCTATTACTCCGAGGACCTTGTCTCCGACGTCACCCAACAGCTCGTCGACCAAGGCTTCCTGACGCTCGATAAACTGGACGAGCTTCGAGGCCGCGCCGCGCTCACGCTGCAGGGCGTCGACCGGCTGCTTCTCCAAGAGGCCATCGTCAACGAGGCCGACCTTCTGAAGGCGTTCGCGGCTGTCAGTTGCATCCCCTTCCACAACATCGGCGAGTATAAAATCGCGCCGGAGGCCATCGAAAAGGTCAGCTCAAAAGTCGCTTTGCGCCACCGCATCGTGCCGCTCACCTTCCAGAACGGCATCCTGCTGCTGGCCTCCAGCCATGTGCCCTCTCTGACCACCGTCGATGGTCTGCGCATGGTGCTTGACGCGGGCATCGAATTCATCCTCTGCCCCGAGAGCGACGTGGCCATGTCGCTGACCCACTTCTACGGCCTCGGCGCCGACACCATCGACCAGCTCATCCTCGAAGCCGAAGCCATGCCGCAGCTCGAGGAGAACGAGGACATCAACATCCAGTCCCAGGAGACCGGCATGGTGCGGTTCATCAACCTCATCATCGCCGAAGCCATCCGCATGGACTGCACGGATATCCACCTGGAGCCGTTCGAGAACACCCTTCGCCTTCGCTGCCGTATCGACGGCATCCTGCAGGAGGTCCCGCTGCCCAAAGGCGTCGAGAAGTTGCGCAACGCCGTCAGCTCCTCCGTCAAAATCATGGCGGCCATGGACATCGCGGAGCACCGCAAGCCCCACGACGGACGCATCAAAGTGCGGTGCGGCACCAACGACTACGACTTACGCGTGTCGGTCCTTCCGACCGGCTGGGGCGAGACCTGCTGTCTGCGTATCCTGAACCGCGGCACCACCAAGATCGATCTCGACCTGCTCGGCCTCTCGCCCTACCAGTTGCCCAAGATCGCCAAGCTCACAGAGCTGCCCCACGGCGTGATCCTGATGACGGGCCCGACGGGGTCGGGCAAGACCACGACGCTCTACGCGCTGCTCTCCCGCCTCAACCAGACCGGCACGAAGATCATCACCGTCGAAGATCCGGTCGAGTACCAGATGTCCGGCATCAGCCAGGTGCAGGTCAACAGCAAGATCGGGCTCACCTTTGCCATGGTGCTGCGCTCCATCCTGCGCCATGACCCGGACGTGATCCTCATCGGCGAAATCCGCGACTCCGAGACCGCCGACATCGCGGTGCGCTCCTCGCTCACCGGCCACCTGGTGCTCAGCACGCTGCACACCAACGACGCGCCCAGCGCGGTCACCCGACTCACCGACATGGGCGTGGAACCCTACCTGATCGCCTCCTGCGTCGAGGGCATCGTGGCCCAGCGCCTCGTGCGCCGCGTCTGCCGCCCCTGCCACGAAGCCTACGCCCCGCCTGAAGCGCTCGTCAAAGAGATGGGCGCTCTCTATCCCGAGCGCATCGGAGAAGCCACGTTCATTCACGGCCACGGCTGCCCCTCGTGCGGCTTCACCGGCTACCGCGGGCGCAACGCCATCAACGAAGTGATGATCATGACCGACCCGCTCCGCGCCCTGGTCGTCGACCGCAAGCCCGCCAACATCATCAAGGAGCTGGCCATGAAAGAAGGCATGGTCACGCTGCGCCAGGACGGCTGGCTGCGCGTGATCGAAGGCCGCACCTCGGTCGAAGAGGTGCTGCGCGTCGCCGGACGCATGGAAGAGTGAGAGAAGTGAGAATTTAGGAGTTAGGAATTAGGAGTTGAGACTTGGAGAACAGGAAAAAATGGAGACCCTTGAACACTAGTAAGTATCGCCGTCACCAGCCAACGGCGCATGTGACGTTCTGTGTCTCGCCCCAACTCCTAAATCCTAAATCCTCCCTCCTAAATTCATCGGGCTGCGCCCGGTCGGGAATGACCCTAATCGAACTCGGCGTGGTGATGGGCATCGTGACCGTCCTGATGGCGCTGATCTTAGGCCTCAGCCGCCACGTCAACGAGGTCGTCAAACTCCGCCGCGCCCAAGCCGAGCTGGGCGAGTGGCACGAGACCCTGAACGCCTGGTATCTGAAGTTCGGCACGTACCCCGACCCATCCGTGCCGCCCTTCAATTGCAATGTGGAGTCCAACCTTGTCTGCATGGCATCGACCAATTCAATCCCGTACCACCAGTACTATGTCGCCCGTTCAGACGGCACGCATGTTCCGTTCTGCGCGCTGGCGTCCAAGCCGCTCCACCCGATAGATCCCTGGGGAACGCCCTACTTCTATCAGTCCGCCACGAACTCGTACGAACTCCTTTCCTGCGGCCCCAACGCGATGCACACCTACACGCGGTCGAGCGGCACAGCCGACATCTTCCCCTTTGGGTCAACGGCGCCCAACGACCCGAATCAAGCCAACGCCGACGATGTCTTTTTCGAGCCCTAACAATGACAACTCCTAACACTCGACCAGTGACACTCGACCAACGAACCCCGTTCAACGTCCGGCGTTCGATGTTCGGCGTTCGGCGTTTCACTACTCCTAACGCCTCCTTCCTAACGCCTCCTTCCGGCGGACGCGTCCGCCGGTCGGCCTTCACCCTAATCGAGATGCTGATCGTGATTTCGATCATCAGCGTGTTGCTCGGCCTCCTGTATGGCTCGCTCGAACGCGCGCGTAAATTCAGCCGCCGGGTCGTCGCCTATACCGAGGTCAAGAACATCGAGGCCGCCCTCAAGCAGTACTACGCCCATTACCACGACTGGCCGCCCGACTCGTTTCTTAATAGTGCAACGCCTTTGAATCCTGCACCTTCAGGCGGAAACAAAGGTTTCATTATCGACGCGAACGTGGCGAAAATGCTCCAGGGCACCATCACCGACATTGACCCGCAAGAGGTGAGAGACGCCAACCCCGACCGCATCCCGTTCGTCGAGTTCTCCCGCTTCACAAAGAACGCGAATGGTGATGCCGTACCGGTCAATCCGTTCCGCGTCGCATCCGGTGCGACAGAGACGCGACAGTACAAAGTGCTGTTTGACAGCAACAACGACAGCGAAATCCAAATCAGCGACAGCGCCGTCCCGAGCTTTCAAACGAACGTCTTCAAGACAGTCGCCGTCTGGACTGTCATTCCCGGCTCGACGGTGCCCGCGCAAAACGGAGGCACGCCGACCGCCGTCGACGAGGTTCTGGGAAGCTGGGACACGTTCAACGCGAAGTAGCATAGGTAACACCGGCTCATGTGCATGAAAAACACAACACCATTTTGGCGGAATCGACCTTCCTTCCTTGGTAGGGACGCCTCCCCGAGGCGTCCGCGGACGCCTCGGGGAGGCGTCCCTACCACTCTGTTCCGAGCCGGCTTCACCATCATGGAACTTCTCATCGTGATCGGCGTGCTCTCCATTCTGCTGTCGATCCTGCTGCCCGTGTTCCACAGCACGCGCAAAGCGGCGCTGCGCTCGCGCGCCCATATCGAGGCGACCGCGCTCGCCCAAGCCGTGATCGAGTACAAGAACGTCTATGGCTACTGGCCCGGCATGATCAAGGCGTCATCGGCCAACCAGTTGAAACTCAACGATGACGCCCTTGAAAACAAGGCACTCAACTGGCCGCTGGTCTCAAAGTACTGTAACGATTCCTTCAAGGTGACGGTCAGACAGTCTGACGGTTCTGTTAAAGAGGCGAACTACGTCACCGATAACACCCTCTACCGGTCACTTCTCCCTTTCGATTCGAGTCATCTGGATACGGGCGCAGGAAAGAACCTGAACCCGCTCAATCCACAACGCATCCGCTTTATCGATCTGACGGACGAGCAGTCACCATCCAGCGTGTCGCTGCCTGACCCGTGGGGCAACCAGTACATCGTGGTCATGGGGCTTAACCCTGCGACCACCTTCACGCAAGATTTCACTCAGAACGGAACGCTGGTTCAGCGCCTTTCCGTGTCGAACCTGACCGCCTTCGCGCTCTCGCGCGGAGCAGACAGCACGAACTACATTTTCAGCGCGGGGGTGCCGCAATGAAGGCCATCCCAAACGCCCAATGCCCACATGTGTCCAGCTTCAGAGTTGAGCGTTCAGCGTTCGGCGTTCAGAGTTCTTCCCCAACTCCTAAATCCTCACTCTTAAATCCTCCTTTCCGCGGCGGCTTCACCCTTTTCGAACTTCTGGCCGTGATCACCATCATCGGCCTGGTGCTGTCCCTCTCGCTCGGCTCGTTCCACGGCTGGGGCGACGCCCAAGCCGTGCGCGGCAGCGCCGAGATCGTCGAGGCCGCCTTGGAGCACGCACGCGACTACGCCGTCACCCAGCGCGTCCCCGTGAGCTTCGAGTATCTCACCGGCATCGACGCCACAAACGGCATCAAAAAAATAGCCGAGTATCGCATCGTCCAAGAGGCGAGCATCGCAGCCGCAACAAACTCGGCGCTATCGGCCGAAGATAACTCGCAACTCCTGGGCTCCGTTCATAAACTCCCCGGTGGCGTCTGGCTGGTTCCGCAGGTGCCTCTTCAGAATCCGGCCGAAAACGCCTCTGACCGTTTTGTTTTCCTTCCAAACGGCAAAGTCTGCAACCCGCAAACGGCCGGGTTTCTCCATCTGTTCGTCGTTTCACGCAAGATGCGCGGCACCGGCAACACACCGAAAATCATCTACCAGATCGACCTTGACCCTGTGAACAGCGCAGTGACTTCGTCCAAGCGAAGTTCTGAGGAGTTCTCCCCTTGAACCGACCCAGCCATAAATACGGATTTACTCTGGTCGAGACCGCTCTGGCGTTGCTCGCCATCAGCCTCGGGCTTCTGGGCATCTTCGGCCTCGCACGGCACGGCCTCAAAGCAGGCGGCGACACGCAGAACGAAACCCGCTGCGTTATGCTTGCCGACACGGTTTTCGCGACGCTCAAAGCCAAGAACGATGAACTCGCCGCTCGCAAGGTGTCGCTCTACGACTGGTGGACTTACTGGCTCGCGCTCATACCTCAAACAACGCCATCCCCGCTCTTTCTTCCTCCGATGCCGGAAATCTTGGATTACAGTCAGCCGATCGGCATTGTCTTCGGCTCACAACAAGAGCTTGTCAAGACCGCCACATCCTTTGCCGAAATCAAGTGGAACCCGATCTATGCGCTTTCGCTGGATCTCAATGGCGTCAACCTGACAAATCCGACTGAGGTTTACGAAGCGTATGAGCGTGGCCAAATCGACGTGACTCTCACGATTCACCCAGGCGCGCTCCAAAGCGGCGAAAATCTGCGGACTTTCTCGACGGTGCTCTATTACTCGGGAGGCCTGCCGTGACTCACATGACAAATAGGCGCACAGGCCTCACCGTGCTCGAACTAGTCTCGGCTCTGGCGCTTTTCATCATCATCCTGGGCACCCTGCTCGTGGCCCTCAATTCGGCCACCGACATCTGGACGCGTTCGGCGAACAGGAACCGCGACCTGCAGAAGGTGCGCCAGGCGCTCGACCTGATCGCGACGGACCTGACATGCGCAATAGCACCACGACCGCCAAATCCACAGAACACCTCCCCATCCCCTTCAACCTCAGCAAACGACCAAAAGCCCTTATTCCGTGTATCAACGAAAGGAAGCATGGCAAGTGTCGACCAAATCGGGCTCTATTTCATCAAGATGCTTTCCCCCGCAGAACTGACAGACTCGAAACAGCTTTCACTAGAGTTTGTTGCCTATAGCTTAACTACCAACGGCCTTTCGCGTTATACCCGGCCCGTTCAGACCGATTCATCTCGCATATCCCCGCCGGACCTGAACAACCAACTGGACATTTTCGAGAATGCGGTGAAAGAAATCCAAACGCCCACAAACATACTCTCCTCAGCCATCGTCGAGTTTGCACCCCTTGTCTACCAGCCGCTCAGAAACAGCCCATCGACTGCTTCGCAGGCGCCTGTTTTTTACTCGCCTGTCAACTCCGTCAGCCTCGCCGATCTTCCCGATTTCGTGGACGTTCTCATCGCTTACGTTGACAAGAACGATTGGGCCAACAGCACCAGCAGGACCAACTACATGACGCGCCGAATCACACTGCCCACCGCGCAGGCATCGAGGTTGCCATGATGAGCGCCAACACATTTGGGCAAACGACCGCCCGCAACGCTACCGGTAGGGACGCCTCCCCGAGGCGTCCGCCGACGGGTGAAAATAACGCTCAACGCTCAAGCGAATTCGCTTTCGGCGTTCGGCATTCGGCGTTCGGCGTTCAGCGTTCAACGTTAGGCGTTGAGTGTTCCCCAACTCCTAAATCCTCCTTCCTAACTCCTAACTCCTCAGCGCGTACTCGCGCCGAAGCCGGCGCCACGCTGCTGGTGACGCTCGGCATCCTGACCATCCTGAGCGTGATGGTCGTAGCCTTTCTCCTGACCGCTCGTCACCAGAGCCTTTCCTCGAAACATTTCCGCGACAAGACCATCGCGCGTCAGGCGCTCGACGTCGCTCTCGTCCGCGCGATGCAGTTCGCAGACGGCGCGATGATCGCCTCGAACCACGCCGACTATTCAAGTGCTCCCTCGTCCGCAGAACGCAATCGCCGCCGAGTCGCCCCGGTCGGCAGATGGTACAGCAAGGCCTACGACATAGGAAACAAGCTCTCATCGCAAATTGACTACCAGACCCAAGACGTGTTGCTTGTGCCTTTAACCAACAATCCATCTTCTTCACAGACTGACGCGCTGACCGTCGATCTTATGACTGATGAAGTCCGCCGCATCCTTCCCCCCGCGCTCACCAACCGTTTCGGGAACGCGATACGCCCGCTTCTGAGCGGCTGGATTCCTATCCATGACGAAGCGCGCGTCAGTTTCGCGGTCCTCAACTGTTCGGGCTTCATCGACGCCCACACCTACGATTTCGATCAGAAGGCGCTCCGATCCGCCACGCAGCACGTTGACCGCGCCTTCTTCACAAGGCAGGACTTGGTCAACGCCAACCTTGTTTCAAACCCTGAAGATCTGCATGCGTGCGGCGTGCTTTCTTATGACCCGGGCCCCGGCGCGATACCGCTCTACCCGGCGTGCAACAGCGTCCACCCCAGCTTGGGATACCGCGAGTTCTCCATCACCAACAAATTCAATATTAACTCTATCACCAATTACTTCGACCGCACAACCACACCCAATCGGCTGAAAGCCAACCGCCTATTCGAGGAGCGCTGGCTGAAGATCGTCACCAATGAACTCGCAGCCGCAGACAGATTTTCTGACAACCACGCAGACGTCACCCTCGGCAGCGTGCAGAAAGTCGCGTGGAATATCGCCAACTACATGAGCCCGTCGCGCGTGCCCGTAATCTCCTATCCCGGTGTCGAGATCGCGTCCCGCGCGGATTACGGCATCGAGGATGTCCCTCTTATCAACGAAGTGCAGGTCTTTAAATGCACCACAGATCAGGACGGCCATCCAGTTGGCGACATATTCAGCAAAGCGGTCAACGATATTACGGCCGACCTACAGAAACGCTTCATCAACTACGGCTCGGCGGACAAACAATGGGAGTCCATCGTCACGACCAATTTCTACGCCGCCGCCGTGGAAGTCTGGTATCCTTTCGCACCTCACCCCATCCCACCCGACACGCGCGTTTACGTGGGTGTCTATACCAACCAAGGCGACGTGACCACGACCACCAACTCCAACTGGTCAGCCGCCGACCTTGCGGATTATTACGGACTCAACGACCCGTCCTTGGCGGAACTCTACCTGTTTGAACTGAACGACGACCTGCGCGGAAACCCGGACTTTCTGACCAACACGACGTTCTGGGCCGCGATCAAAACTGACCCGTTGCTTGTGTCCGCCATCGATGACCCGCGCTCCTTCAACGAGACGAACTTGCTTCCGATCGCCTCGGGGCTCGCGGTCGGATTGGTCTGGGTCTACACCGACCCGACCACCGGACTCATCGCGACCAACAATCCTTATACGGACG
>CAYSXF010000096.1:0-9543 GCA_964434815.1 uncultured Lentisphaeraceae bacterium | reverse complement strand
TCACAGTACCACATTCCGCCCTGTTGCCGCCGCTTCATAAATGGCGCGGACGAGCGCGACTGAGCGCCGCGCTGACACGCCGTTGATCCTGAACGGCTGTCCCTCATCAAGCGCGTCCACAAAGTCGCTGAAACATGCGGCATGCAGCGCATGCGTAATGGCGGCGGGGTCGCTCACGCCGTATGCGCCACCAGCCTTGCCGTACCGTTCAAGCGTCACCGCATCATCAGGACGCTTGTCGCGGAACTCGAATACCGACAGCCGGTCCTCTAGCATGATCGCTGTTCCGTGCGTCCCCGTGATCTCGAGCCGTTTGGCCTGACCGGGCCACGAGGACGTCGTGCCGTAAATCACGCCGACCGCGCCGCCTTGAAAACGCAAGGCGGCGGCAGCCGCATCTTCAGTCTCGATCCCCTCATGCCCGACGGAAGACGTGAAGGCGGAAACCGATTCCACCGGCGGTAGAAGGTCGCACAGCAGGTCGATCATATGGATGGCCTGGTTCATCAGCGCGCCGCCGCCGTCGAGCTGCTGTGTGCCGTGCCACGAGGAACCGAAATAATACTCGTCGGAGCGCCACCACGGCACGTACACGCCCGCGTAGGTGAGTTTGCCGAAACGCCCTTCGCGCAAGGCTTCGCGGATCGGCTGCAGGGCGGGCAGATAGCGCAGTTGGAACGTGCATCCCAACTGCGTTCCAGCGGCGTGATGTGCGGCAATCATCGCATCCACGCGGTCGAGCGTGATCTCCAGCGGCTTCTCGCAGAGCACATGCTTTCCTGCCCTCGCCGCAGCGACGGCCGGCTCTAAGTGCGCACCCGAAGGCGTGGTGACAGTGAGAATGTCGACTTCGGGACTCGCGAGCATCGCGTCGAGCGAATCGAATGCCGCGCAGCCGAATTCCGCTGCAAAGGCCTCCGCACGAGACCTCTCGCGGCTGCACACCGCCACAAGCTTCGCGCCCGGCACATCGCGCACAGCCCGCGCGTGAAACTTCGATATCAACCCCGTCCCCAACACTGCGAACCCGTGAACTTTCCTAGACATCCCCGCTCTCCTGTCAAAGCCTGCCCGGCTGACCCACCGGACTCATGGTTTATGCTCACCGCAAAAAATGCGCACAGACTCGATTAGCCCGACAAAATTCGGCGGCACCGGCACGATTACCGGGCTGCCCAAATCGGCACCTATCTGCATCGCGTCGTTTGGATCATTTTCGATAAAATCGCGTAGCGGCGCGGCTCCGACAAGCTTGCCGTTCACAAAGAGCTGCGCTTTGTGATCCTCTGTCACAATGCCGGCCAGCGTGGCCCAATCCGTCAAAGGCTCCGTTGCCCTTACGGTCACGGGCTTGTTGCCGACGGTCACAGTGAATACGGGGCACCCCGCCTTAAGCCAGAGCGCATATCCCTGACTTTTTCCGCCTCGGGCGAGGATTACGCCGTCTGAACTCTCAGCCTTAAGGGTGGCCTCGACGGTCCACGCGCACTCGGCAGGATTGAGCGATTTCGCCTTGGGAACATCGATGTGACTCGTGCCGGACAAACGCAACGCGTTGTGTCCATCGCGACCTTTCACAAGCGTCACCGCCTGCGCCTGACCGTGGTTGTTCTGTCCGCTCACATCGGGCACGCGATCGCCTCCGAGACTTTGCCCGTCGAAGTGCAGCCGCAACTCGGCGGGACTTCCAGGCTTCCAAACCGCACCCTCCGGTTTTCCCCACCATGGCGGACGGTCGGTGTAGTCCGGCACGCGGTAGCCGACCTCGCGTGAAAGGCGGGCATGTTCCGACTCCAGCCGGACACGCAGCGCAACATGCGCGGAATCGGCGAAAAGATTCTTCAGTTCATAGGGGTCGGCTTTGAGATCGAACAGTTCGCTCCACGCGGGATGGTCAGGGTAAAGGATGAGCTTAGCGTCTGTGGTGCGCACGGCGGTGATGTCCGGCACGCGCGTGTTCTTCTGGTTTTCCGCAAAATACTCATAGAACCAAGACTGCCGCCAGCCTGCGGCGTGACCGGAGAGCAGCGGACGCCAGCTCCGTCCCTGCATCGCCTGGGGCGCAGGCACACCCGCGTAATCGAGAAGCGTTTGCGCCAGGTCGAGGTTCAGCACCATCTCGTCCGCCACACGGCCACGCGCCGAGGAGCCGAGTGTCGGATCGCGCACGATGAGCGGCACGCGCATGCTTTCATCGTAGGCACTGCGCTTGTCGCCGAGGCCGTGCTCGCCCAGATAGTAGCCGTTGTCGCTGGTGTAGATCACAACCGTGTTCGTGGCGAAGCCCAGTTCATCCAGCGCATCGAGCAGGCGTCCGAGGCAGTCGTCGGCCGCGCTGACACAGCGGAAGTAATCGAGGCTGACCGGCACAGTGGCGGCAAGCGGCCCGGCTACCGTGCGCCGCTTGCCGCCCCCGTCCAGGTATGGCACTGGCGTGTTGAGGTTAGGCACGGTGCGCGCCATTTCGCCAGCGAAGCGATCCTTGGCGCGGGCGGGCGGCTCGCAAGGTCCGTGGGGCGCTTTGAAGCCCACCACCATCGACCACGGCTTTGGCGAGCCCTTCTGCTTGCGCATGAACCCGATCGCATAGTCCGTCGAGAGATCGTCGATCCACCCTTTCGTGGGCGTATCCACACCATTCACGATGAAAGGCGGATCCACGTAGCGTGCGTGACCGATGAAGGAAGCGTGGTAATCGAACCCCGGGCGATCCCGCTGGCTGTCCATGTGCCACTTGCCGACGTAGGCGGTCGTGTAGCCGGCTTCGCGCAACAGCGTCGCATGCGTCACGTTGTTCGTCGGGAAAGGCCGGAAGTTCGACGCGACGCCGTTCAAGTGGTTGTAGCGCCCGGTGAGGTTCACCGCGCGGCTTGGCGCGCACAGTGAATTCACGACGAACGCGTTGCGGAAAAGCACGCCGCCTGCCGCCAACCGATCCATGTTCGGCGTTTTGAACCAGGGAAACCGACCCGCATCTCCCTGCTCCTTCTGCACGACGGACATCGCATCATACCGCTGGTCATCGGTGTAAATGAACAATATATTAGGTCTGGAGCCAGCCGGTTCCGCACCTGCGACTGACTTCGCAACGCACACGGCGAAAATCAGTGCGCGCATCTGTATTGTGTTTAACACTCTCTCATTGTAGCAACGTTTTTTCTGCGAATCAACCCGCGCCTCAAATACACCGCAAATATTGTAGTCTTTTGCGATTCACCATCTGCGCCCCTATTCGGACTCAAACCCTTTCGCAGTTTCCCGCATCACTCCTCATCGAGAGTTTCCACACCGTACGACCTCTTGAGCGGATAGGCAACGGGCTTGGGTCCAGAAGCCTTCCATGTGTCCGGCACAAGGTAGAAGCCCCGCCCAGGCGGGGTTTCCTCGTCCGCCCGCACCGGCGTCAGCACGCCCTCGTGCGACACCGGCACGGTCGTAAGCTTGCGAGCCCCTGTCTGGTCGTTGTATTCGTAGTAGAGGTTGAACTTGCCCGTGAAGATACCGGTCGCCTTGGTCACCGCAAATGTCGCCACGGCAGGATTGGTCGGGGAATAGACATACGACTTTGACACGGTGCTGTAGACAGGAAGCTTGCCCACCGGCAGCGAGGCCACCCCTGTCTTTGGATCAAACGCCAACGGCACCACCGGCAGCGCTGCATCGACTGCGCCCACCGTCGTCGTATAGGAGCCGCTGTAGTAGGTGTTCGAAACGCCCGGCGCCTGCGCCTGGAACCACGCGTTCGAATAGTAGGCGCGCAGGTCGGCAACTGAGTTGTAGTAACCGCCGGCCATCCCTAGCGTCAGCGCGAACCGGTCCTCTGTCTGAGCCGGAACTGCGGTCGGAACCTTGCCCGGATAGTTCCAAGCCTGAGCAAAGTCTTCCACGGGAGAGGCCACATTGTCAGTCGGACTGGCATTTGCCGACGGGGCGAGCTGCAAAATGCCAGAGAATACGCCCTTGGCGCTGTAGAGCGGGATGAAAAGCGGCACAAATGCGCACTCATCTTCCGCGCCGACTTCCTTCACGATCAGCGTGGCGGCACCGCTCAGCGCCGTGCCGTCTGCCAGTTTGCCCGTCAGCGTCACCACGCCTCCGTCCTTCACCGTGACCGCAAGGTAGCCGCTGCCCAGCGGCACATTGCCAGCCGCGCCTGCATCGGACACAGCGCCCGGCGGCAGGGCCACCGTGTAATAACCCGCATAGCGGGCAAGCGTGTTGGTCGCAGCAGCATAGTCCGGCGCGGTCTTGACAAGGAACGCGTTGCGCTCTCCTTTGGCCACAAACACGTTAGCCCCAAACGCACCGCCGGTGAGCGTCCCCTTCAGGTTCACCGTGCTCCAAGTCGCACCCGTGTCCAGCGCCATCGCCAGCGCCTCGCCCTTAGTTGTACGCAGTGTCACATGGAAAACGCCGTTGCTCAACATGTCCCAGGACGCGCCCGTGAAACTGGTCGCGCCCGCCTGCGCTGTCACCTTCGCGCTGAACACGCCGACCGGCGAGACTGTCAGCGTAAGCAACCCTCTCAGCGTGTCCGCGCTCTCCCCTGACTCATATACGATGCCGTTGAATGTCCCCTGTGCCGACGCTGTGAGCGGAGCGACCGTGATTATGAAACTCACATCCGCCGCCTTGCCGCCGGGGTTCGACGCCGATACTTTGACGGTGGCCCTGCTGCCTGCGGGCACAGCCGTCGGCACGCCGCTGATGACCAGCGACGTTGCGTCGAACTTCAGTCCTGCCGGCAGTCCAGTCACGGTGACAGTCGGCAGACACTCCGAATCAACCGCCAGCGCCAAGCTGAATGTCACACCAACCATCGCGCTCTGCGCCCCAGGATTCGCGACCGCCGGCATGGCGATCTGGGAAACCAGTTTGAACTTCGCATAGAGCGTCACGTCCGAAATCGCAGCGATGGTGCGCGAGGCCGTTTTCACGCCGTCCGACCACTCCATAAACCACCAGTTTTTGGTTGCCGTGGTATTGAGCGTCACACTCTTGCCCGGCAAACAGAGGCCCGAGCCGGTCACCGTACCGCCTTCGGGCGGGTTGGGAAGCCCTGTGACTACGGGCACCTTGGCGAAATTCGCCGTCACTGTGATCGCGCTGTTGCTGACCGTCAGAGTCTGGGCGGCGGTCAGCGGCTTGGCAAACAGGTTGGTCGGCGTCCAGCCGGTGAAGAGCCAGCCTGGGCGCTGCTTGGCATTCAGCGAAACTTTGGCTCCAGCGTAGTAAACACCCGTGCCGGACACAGTGCCGCCCAACGGGGTATTGGCTACGGCGGCCACATCCACACCAGGCTTGTTTCCGGGCAGCCAGACCACTTGATCCAAGTAGGCGCGACTGTTCGTGTCGCCGCCCTGCGTGAACTCCCACTTCAGCACGTGGGTCATATACGGCAACACATTCCACGCAAGGGTCTGCCAGGCAGAATCGTTCGTCACCGCGGCTAGCAGCGTCGTTCCGTCGTAAAACCTCAGCGTGCCCTTGCCAATCACGGACCACGCGTAACTCAGCAGGCCGGTTCCGGTGACCGAGGTCTGCACGTACGAAACCTTATTCGAGGCCATTGCGCCACTCGCCGCCGCGTCCACACCGTCATGTGTCACCGCGCTTTGAGGCACCCACGCCGCCGCACCGCCGGTCGTCCACGTCAGCGTGCTGTCCAGCGCGTCGGCCAGAGTCGCGCTCGTGTTCGAATCTGTGATCGTCACCTTGCAGACCTTTGGCTCTCCCATCACACAGTTTGTCGGGCTGCCCAGCAGCACGTAGAACGTCTCGTCATCCTCGATCACCGCATCGGCCTTGATCGGGATCGAGATCGTCTTCAACCCCACCTCATTCGTCCACGCGATCCGCTGCGGCATCGTCTTTGGCGGCGTGAAGTCGCTACCCGCAGTCGCCTTGCCCGGAACGATCCAGTAGGACACAGAAGACGTGAGACCGGTCAATCCGCCGCTGACCGCCAGCGTGACCGCCCCTGCCGTCTCCGAAACTTCTGCGTGGCCATTGGTAAAGGCGACGCCGTTGAACAGAGCCGTCACGTCCACATCTCCGGCTACGTTTTCATCCGTGCGCGGATTATCCATCCGTCCATCGCTCCACCCGAAGAATCGTAAGCCCGCGTCCGCAAAGGCCTCCACGGCTGATCCGCTCTCACCGAAAGTCACCGTCTGGAAAAGCGTCCCTCTGACTGTCCCGTTTGTGCCCGCCGTGTAAGTCAAGGTGTAGTGGTTGATCGTCCACTTGGCGAACAGCGTCTGATCCGATGCGGATGAAAGCGGCACATCCGCTGTCACCAGCGCGCCTGCCCCGTCCACGCCCGTCCACCACCCGCCGAAGGTGTGTCCCGCGCGCGTCGGCAATGGCAGCGCACCAAAGGTCGATTTATATGCCACACCCTTGGACGCCGGGCTCACCGTTCCGCCCTGCGCGTCGAACGTCACCGTATAAAGAGTGGCGGCCCATTTGGCATAAACCGTGTGGTCGGAAGCCGTGGCGACGGTTGTTGAGTCGTCCACCTGCGTCCCCGTGCCGCCTGCGCCTCTCCACCAGCCGCCAAACGTGTACCCGGTCAGTGTCGGAACCGGCATAGCCGCATGCGCACCATAGGCGCTGCCGTACGTGACGCTTTCGAATGTGGGATCAACCAGTCCGCCTGTTGGATCGAAGGTTACCTTATAGGTGTTCGCCGTCCAAGAAGCGGTCAGCGTATGGGCTGACGCGGTTCTGACGACCGTGTCCGCCTTTACCCCGAATGTGACGCCGTTCGTAGACCCTCGCCACTCCACAAACGTGTAGCCTGCGCGAATGGGCGTCGGAAGCGCCCCGTAAGGCGCGTCGAACGTCACGGTCGAGGTCGGCGGGCTCACACTTCCTCCCCCAGCGTCGAAGGTCACGGTATAGGTTTCAGCAACCCACTTCGCGTAGAGTGTCTGATCCGCCGTAGCGGTCACGACCGCATTATTCGTGATGTGAGTTCCCGTACCGCAGTCCCCTGTCCACCAACCTGCAAAGGCATAGCCCCGGCGGACGGGCGCAGGGAGCGTCCCGTAAGAAGAGCCGAAAAGGTGAATCTGGTTTGTCAGGCCATCGCCTTCCGTGACATTGAAGCTGACCATTACGGACGTGATGATGGTGTTCCACCACGACGGGTCGGTTGAGACCGGCACGTTATGATCAAAGACGATTGTCGCCGCATTGCTGAACGCAACCCCGTACGGCGCATCCGACCGCACCTTCACGCGATACGAAAGATGGCCCTCACCCCGACGGCTCTCGTTGTTTGGCGGCAGGAATCCCGCATCCGGGTCAGCGGGCCACGTGTCCCCCGTGCCCGGATCGACAATACGCAAGTGCCAGCCTGCGATGCCAGTCGCCTGATCCACAGACAACTCCGTCCGCACGGAGAAAGCGGTGCCGCTCAGAACCACCTCGCTCTGACCGCCTTGTTTTCCTGAAAGGCCTGCGTCAACCTGATGGTTGAAAGCCACCGCTCCCATCTCGAAGGTCGACCAATCGAGGCTTTCGGACAGGGTATTTGTCACGTACATTTCCCGCGCAGCCGTTGTGGCGGTCGAAGCGTTTTCAAAGTAGATGGCGTACTCCATCCACTGTCCCGGCAGCACAAAGCGTTGCCTGCACGGATCTCCGAAGCCCAACGGTCCCACCACGTCGTTCGGATCGCTTGACTCATAGATCCCGATATCCGGGCACACGCTGTTCGTCGTCGCGACGCCCGTGTCCGATGCGCTGTGAGAATCCGCGCGAGGCTGTCCGTAAAAATCAGTTTCCGGAGCGGCCGTACCGTCGCCCGCGTCTATCAGCGGGCTCCCTGTCAACAGACGGTAATCGCCATTCGCTGCATCCGCAAAGCCCGGATCACACCAGATATTGCCGTTCGACCCCGCCTGCGGACTGCTTTGCGGACCGCTCCCCGGCGGGTTGTAGAAGGCACAGTATTTGTAGACGGCTGGCCCCATCTCTTCGAACACGCTCGCGATGTTCGCAAAAGCGCAGTTGACGAGTATGCCGCAAGTGCCGTTCACCGCCGTGGCCGCATCGGCTACCACGCAGTTGATGATCGTGCTGGTGCCCCCGGCCAGACGCAAAGCCATCGACGTGTCAGAGAAAACCGAGTTCTTAGCTAGGAACGTGCCGCCGGAAACCCTCACTGCGTCGTACTTCGTATGTGAAATAATCGCGCAGTCCAGCGTCGCAGAGCCGGCTGTCATATGGAGACCGCCCTCTGTGCTCAACGCGCTACAATAGAAGCTTTGGACATGCGCCAGGTTCGCCGTCCCCCCATTGACGCATAGCTGACGCCAATCGCCAGCCTTCGGCAGTGTGCTAGCCCCATCCCCGTTCGTGTCCCCGCCGGCCGAGTCGTCCTTGGCCGACGTGAAGACGATCGGCAACTCACGGTTGCCGACTGCGTTCAGAGTCCCGCCGCTGCTCACGATGAGCGATGCTCCCGCAGCGAACTTCACGACAGCGCCCGGCTGCACGGTCAGCGTCGCGCCGCTCGCCACTGTCAGGTCGCCGCTCACCAGATACACCCGGTTCCCGGGCCAGGTCTGGCTGACTGTGAGCGTCCCCGCCGACACGGCCTGCGTCTGCCACCGCATATCGGTCGAAACGTCGATAGTGACCGACCCCGTCCCAACGATCTTCCACAGATCCGCCTTCGGCTGTGTTTGCGCGCCGTCCATGTTCGTGTCGCCGCCCACCGTGTCGTCCGCGATGTGCGTCAGAACAGCCCCAGTCACATTCAGTGTGCCGCCCTGATTCACCTGAATGCCAGTCCCGTCGCAGAACTTAACGATTGCTCCAGCCGCGATCGTCAGCGTCCTTCCCGACGGCACGACCACCCAGTGCCGAACCACGTGCACTTCGCTAGAGTCCCACACGGTATCGTCTGTCAGCGAACCTTCGTTCACGCGGACTCCCGGCCCGTTCAAGACTGCGACCCGCGCAGTCGCGCCGTTGCTGCTCGCCGATAGCGTCAGGTTGTACCAGCCGTCCGCCTGCTGCACCGTGTCCCATACCGGCACATCCGCCTCCCCGCTCCAGATCGTGAACCCGCCCGCCGCACCCGCTCCGGTGACAGCTCCTGTCGTCACCCCGTCCGCCGTCGAAGAGATTGGCGACTGGCCGTATGCGAGCCTGCCGCCGAAACTTGCCCGCGTCTCCAGCCGGAAGGGCTGAGACTTCGCGGTGGTATCCGCCTCACTCAACAAAACGCCAAAAACAACCGAACACACGGCAAGCACTCGTAAAATATGCTTCATGGTGTCATTCCTTAGTCGTTTGAAATCATAAATAAACCGGTGCGTCGTTCGCTTGCGTTCCCACGCCCGATTCAAGAGCGTCGCCGCGTCCGATCATGGCAGGGTATGGGCGGCGCGGAAACCGATGCTGATGAACCTAAGGTTCGGCCCGTTGCCATAGCGATCCGCAGAACGGCAGAAGTTCGCGCTTGTGTTCCAGCTCCCGCCCCGGAACACGCGGTCCGACCCCGACGCCGCGCCCTCCGGATCACTC